>NZ_JBQCIE010000056.1:0-41072 GCF_051954055.1 Humibacter sp.
GACGAACACGAAGACGATGACGTCGACCACGACGTCCCGCGCGCGAACAGACCTGGCCTGTGCCGGCATCCGTCCTCCGTTCCCCGCGAGCGCCTCCACCGACAAGCATCGCGCAGCTGCGCCGAGGTGTCCTCCGCCGAGTGGGGTCGCTCGCATACCGCGACCGTGGTACCCAAGACACCGCAGCAGACGGATGCCGCCGACCCGGCCGCTCGTGACACTGAACTGGCGGCATTCTTCACCCGAGAGAGAACGGACACGATGGCAGCTGTACTGGAAGCGCGCGACCTCCGCAGGTCGTACGGGAGCGGCGCCGACCGCTTCGAGGCCCTGCGCGGGGTCTCGCTGAACGTGATGAGCGGCGAGAGCCTCGCGATCGTGGGCAAGAGCGGCTCAGGCAAATCGACCTTGATGCACCTGCTCGCCCTGCTCGACCGGCCCAGCTCCGGCGCTGTGCTCGTCGACGGCGCGGATGCGAAGAACGTGCGCGGGACAGACCTGAATCGGCTCCGGAACAAGGACTTCGGCTTCGTCTTCCAGCAGTTCTTCCTCAACGCCCACGCGAGCGTGCTCGACAACGTCGCTCTCCCGCTCGTCATCGCAGGCGTATCCCGATCGCAGCGCAAGCGCCGCGCGATGGAGGCGCTGGACCGGCTTGGCCTCGCCGACAAGGCGCGCAATCGCGCCAACGACCTCTCCGGCGGTCAGAAGCAGCGCGTCGTCATCGCCAGGGCGCTGGTGAACGAGCCGAAGGTCATCTTCGCCGACGAGCCGACCGGCAATCTGGACTCCTCGACCGGCGCAGAAGTCGAGGGGATGCTGTTCGGGCTGCACCGCGAGCAAGGGATCACGCTCGTGGTGGTCACGCACGACGCCGACCTGGCATCCCGCTGCAAACGGAGCATCACGATGCGCGACGGACTCATCTCCGACGTCTCGGAGGTGGCGGCATGAAGACCGGCGACCTGATCGCATCCGCGGTGCAGAACACGTTCCGCAGCAAGCTGCGCACCACCCTCACGGTGATCGCCATCTTCATCGGCGCGTTCACCCTCACGCTCACCTCCGCCATCGGAACCGGCATCTCCGGTTACATCACGACGCAGGTCGCGGCGATCGGCTCCACCGACTCGCTGACCGTGACGAAGGCGCAGAGCGCTCAGGCATCCACCGGGTCCGGCCCGCAGAAATACAACCCCGACAGCGCGAGCTCTGGACAGGTCGGAGAGCTCGCCCGCGGCGGAGCGGCTGCGCTCACCGCGAGCGACATCACGACGATCAAGAATGTCGTCGGCATCACCTCGGTCACCGGAAACACCGGGATCAACCCGTCGTGGATCAGCTACGCCGCGGGCGGCAAGTGGGTCGTCACGATGAACCCGGTGCGCAACATCAAGGCCGATCTCGCATCCGGCGCACAGCTGGAGAACGGGTCGAATCAGAACCAGATCGTGCTGCCGACCACCTACCTGCACAACCTCGGGCTCGGCACCGCGAAGGATGCCGTCGGCAAGACGGTCACCATCGGCATCAAGGACTATCTCGGTTCGATGCACGAGGTGGATGCGACGATCGTCGGCATCCAGAACGCCACGCTCTTCACCTCGGGAGCCTCGGTCAACGACACCCTGCGCGGCTCGCTCGTGACGGCGCAGACCACGGGCAAGCCGGCCGCGGTGGCAACGACCTATGGCAGCGCCACGGCGACGATCGCTAAGGATGCCACGCCTCGGCAGATCGCCACCATCAAGACGGATCTGAAGAACGCCGGGTTCACCGGCCAGACCGTCGACGACCAGCTGGGCAGCCTGCTCACCGTGATCAACGGCATCGTCGGCGTGCTCGACGCGTTCGCCGTGATCGCGCTGATCGCTGCTGGGTTCGGCATCGTGAACACCCTCCTGATGAGCGTTCAGGAACGCACCCGCGAGATCGGGCTGATGAAGGCGATGGGAATGGGGAACGGACGCGTCTTCACCCTGTTCAGCCTTGAAGCCGTCTTCATCGGATTCCTGGGCAGCGCCATCGGAGCCCTCGCCGCCATCGGTCTCGGAACGCTGATCAGCAATCGGCTCTCCGCGACGCTGCTCTCCGATCTGCCGGGTCTGCACCTGTTGCAGTTCTCGGTGGCCTCGGTCGCCACGATCATCATCGTGGTCATGGCGATCAGCTTCGTCGCCGGCACGTTGCCCGCGCGCCGGGCCTCCCGTCAGGATCCGATCGAGGCGCTCCGGTACGAGTGAGGCGAGGTACCATCCGGGCACCCGATGGTCGGGTCCGGTCGCACGGGGCCCACATCGCTCGGCTTGACCGTCAGGTGCGCTCCGGGATTCCTGCCACGTTGGAGCTGTAGGGAACGCGCAACGAGTCGGCGAACCGCTGGAACAGTGACGCGTCGCCCTCGAGCTGCACGACACCGGTGGCGATCGCGGTCTGCGCATCCAGTTCGCCGGCGAGCAGGTCTCGGATCTGGGGTCCGGCGGTGATGGTGAGGTCGGCGCCTTCTGCCGGGCCCGGGCCGACGGTGATGGCGCCGTCTCGCATGACGAGATGCGCCTCGATGTCGCCAACACGCAGGGTGTAGGTGGTGTTCCACTTCTTCGGCACCACTCCGTCGCCCGCCGCCACCCGGAGAGCGGCGGTGATGGATGCGGTGGTGACGATCTCGCCTTCGCGCGGCGTGCGCATCCCGCCGGCTCCCCAGCGCGACAGCGCGTCCAGCGCCGGCCCGAGCTCTTCGCCCCGCGGCGTGAGCCGGTAGACGACCGAGCGCTCTGCGCCCGACGGCGCCGCCCTCGCGACGAGTCCTTCGTCTTCGAGGTCCTTCAAGCGGGATGCCAGCGTGTTCGTCGGGATGCCGGGCAGCCCGGAGACCAGGTCGGAGTAGCGCTGCGGCCCCACGCTCAGGTCCCGCAGGATCAACAGCGTCCAGCGCTGACCGACGATCTCCGCGGCGCGCGCGAGCCCGCAGAACTGCCCGTAGTGCTGGTTCGTCATGAATCTCACCATACCACTTGACTTCATTATTTGCAGTATGCTTTATTTTTTGCAGCAGCATTTCGAAGGAGAGTGACATGACCGACACCATCACCGACGCCGATGTCGAACTGTCGGCACCCGCATCCGCTTCCGGCCTTACTTCACGCGACCGCACAGCGCTGGGCTTGCTGCTCGCCGCCGTCTTCGTCGTGTTCCTGAACGAGACGATGATGGCGGTCGCGCTCCCGCGCATCCAGGAGTCCCTGCACATCGATGCGACACGAGGGCAGTGGCTGACGACCGCCTTCGCGCTCACCATGGCCGTCGTCATTCCGATCACTGGATGGCTGATGCAGCGACTGCGCACACGCACCGTTTTCACCGTCGCGATGTCGAGCTTCGCCGCGGGCACCGTGATCGCCGCGCTGTCTCCGGTCTTCGAGACGCTCGTGGTCGGCCGGGTCGTTCAGGCGGTGGGCACCGCGATCATGATGCCGCTCATGATGACGACCGTGATGACGATCGTCCCGGCCGATGAGCGCGGCCGGATCATGGGGCGCGTGTCGATCGTGATGTCTGTCGCGCCCGCCGTCGGCCCGATCGTCTCGGGTGCGCTCATCCAGGTGCTGCCATGGCAGGGACTGTTCTGGGTGATGCTGCCCATCGCCCTCACGATGCTCGTGATCGGAATGCGCCGGGTGCCGAACGTCTCGGAGACCCGCAGAGTGCGGCTCGACACGGCGTCGGTCATCCTTGCCGCGTTGGCGTTCTCCTCGCTGGTGTTCGGGCTCAGCCAGATCGGCGCCGCCGCGGTCGGTGAGGCGGCCGTGCAACCGTGGGTGCCGATCGTCTTCGGGCTGGTGGCACTCGGAGTGTTCGGGTGGCGGCAGCTCGTGCTGCAGCGCACGGATGCCGCGCTGCTCGACCTGCGCACGTTCCGGTCGAGGGACTTCGCGGTCTCGGTCGCCATGATGAGCGTCGCCATGGTGTCGCTGTTCGGCGCGTTCATCGTGCTGCCGCAGTTCGCCAGGTACACGCTCGGTCTCGATCCCCTCTGGGTGGGTGCGATCCTGCTGCCGGGCGGGCTGCTGATGGGTCTCGCCGGTCCTCCGGTCGGCCGGCTGTACGACCGGTTCGGCCCACGCCCGCTGGTCATCCCCGGCTCCATCGGACTGGCGGTCGCACTGTTCACGTTCGCCTTCGCACTCGGTGAGGGCTCCTCGTGGATCGTGCTGCTCGGCGCACACATCACGCTGATGCTGTCGCTCGCGTTCCTGTTCACCCCCGCGTTCAGCTCGTCCCTCGGCTCGTTGCCGCCCCAGCTGTACTCGCACGGCAGCGCCACCATCGCCACCCTGCAGCAGGTCGCCGGCGCCGCAGGGACCGCGATCTTCGTCGCGCTCTACGCCACCGGAGTGGCCGCGACGGGCAACGTGAACCCCGATCTCCCATCGCCCGCGGCAGCCGCGGCAGGCTCACACCTCGCGTTCCTGGCCGGCGGCATCCTCTCGCTCGTCGTCGTCGCGCTCGCACTGTTCGTGCGCAAGGCGCCTGCGACGGATGTCCACTGAGCTATGCGTCGTCTCGGTGGTTCGCGAACGGGTCGGTCAGGAGTTCGAGGTGACCGACATGGCACGCCGTCTCCTCGAGCATGTGTACCAGCGCCCACCGCAGCGTTACGGGTCCTCTGCCGAAGGACGGGTCGGATGCCTTCGCGTCGAGACTGGAAACCGATGCCACAACGCCGCGGCTGCGCTCACACGCCTCTTGGTACAAGGAGGTGATCTGTTCGGCAGTGTCGTCGACAGCGGATTCGAAGTCCCAGTCCGGCCGACCATCGAAGGGAGCGGATGCCCACGGCTCCGGAAGGTCCCGTGAGCCGATGCGTGCGGTGAACCAGTGATCTTCCATGTGCGCGAGGTGCTTCACGACCCCACCGGGTGTCAGCTTCGTTGCGGGCAAGCTCGTCGCTCGTGCCTCTGCATCGGACAGGGCGGAGAACCTTTCGATCACGCGTCGGCGGTAGAGGTCGAGGAATTGGGTGAGAGTGGTGCGCTCGTCGGCATCTAGGTCTGGATAGCCCAAGGCTCGGGCAGCGTCACTCATGGCCGAACACTAGACCATGCGCGGGACCAGGCTTCAGGTTCTCCGGTAGAGGCCGTCGAGGCGACCCCGGGCTATCACCTCGGCGCCGCGGGTGAGTAGCTCGATCAGAGCATCCGTCGAGGGCGCGCTGGCCGGAATCTCGAGCTGCACCTCGAGCGCAAACAGCTCGAATACATACCGGTGCGGCCCGTGCGTCTTTGGCGGGGCCGGACCGAGGTATCCCACTCCCTCGGCCGAGCGAGCGAACTGCACTCCGTTGTCTTCCAGCGGCGCGCTCAGGGCGCCACGACCGAGCCGGAGCAGCGAAGGGTCCAGAAGCGCTAGGCAGTGCAGGTACGGAGTTCGCGTCGGCGCGTCAGGATCCTCGACGAGCAGCAGCAACTGCGCCGCGTCGGCGGTAGTGTCCCAGTCCAGCGCCGGGGAGAGGTTCTCACCTCCCGCGCGTTCGGCTGCGTGCCTCAACGGGATGAATCCGTCGCTTTCGAAGTCTGGACTTCTGAGTCCGAGGGAGTCGGGAGCGGCGAGACTCGGCTCATCCCAGACGAGCCGGCTTCGTGAATTCGCGGTCACGCCGGCGACGCCTTGACGCCCTCCGCTGACGGCCGTACGTTCGCCCCATGGTCGAGCCCATCACCTCGAAGCAGTTCCATGAAGCCCAAGGCGTCGAAGACTGGCGCGTGCTCTCCGACGGGGCGGCTGCGTTCTTCGCAACCGGATCGTTCGCGAAGGGCCTCGAGTTCGTCGACAGAATCGGGGCGCTGGCGGATGCCGCTAATCATCATCCCGACATCGACCTGCGCTACCCAGCGGTGCTCGTCAAGCTGATGACCCACGAGGTGATGCCGAACGGCTGGCTGAGCGAGCGCGACGTCGCCCTTGCCGCGCAGATCTCCGAGGTCGCACGCGAGCTCGGGATCACCACCGATCCCAGCAAGGTGCAGACGGTTCAGGTCGCGATCGACGCCCTCGACATCCCGAAAGTGCAGGCGTTCTGGGCTGCGATGCTCGGGCGGTCCGCTACCGAGGAGGATCTGTTCGACGAGAACGGATTCGCTCCGAACTTCTGGTTCCAGCAGATGGATGCCGCGCGCCCGCAGCGCAATCGCATCCACATCGATCTCTATGTACCCGCCGACCAGGCACAGGCGCGCATCGCCGCGGCTCTCGCCGCTGGTGGCACCGTCGTGCGCGACAACGGCCCGCAATGGTGGACGCTCGCCGATCCAGAGGGCAACGAGGTCGACATCGCTCCCTGGCCCGACACCTGGTCGGGTTGGGGCGGCTGACCGTCTCGGTCGGTCCTCAACGCGCGACGAACCCACCCTCGATGGGACGCACCTCGACGCCGCCGCCCTGCCCGTTGATCGGGTTGCGGCGGGCGATGTCGAGCGCGGAGTCCAGGTCATCCGCCTCGATCACGTAGAAGCCCGCGATGTACTCCTTGCTCTCCGCGAAGGGGCCGTCGGTCACCTCGCCGTGACGTACCGAGACGGCCGTCGTAGTCGCCGGCTGAAGCGCGAACGCGACCACCATGTCACCGGATGCGATCAGTTCTTCCGCGTAACCGTCGTGGACATCCCGTTCATCGTCCGCCATCTCGACGGTCGGGTCACTTGGGCCGTAGATGAGGACTGCGTACTGAGGCACGAGCTGCTCCGTTCACTGATGCGGGCTCATTGTCGCCCGACATCTCTTCGTCGAACAGGATGCTGGCGATTCGCTCCCTATCGCCCCTCCACACGCCGCTGTGCGGCGCGCGGAGCCTCTGGCGATGGGGGCCCAGACTCTGCAACGCCGACGCCATGTCGACCGGACGAGGGTTGACGAGTGGATGCCCGACATCCATACTTAGGTCCGTGCCTAAGTATTACGACGAGCTCGACGCTGTGCTCCGCGCTCTCGCGGATCCAACGCGTCGGGCCGTCGTGGAGCGGCTGGCGAAGTCTCCGGCCGTCGTGTCGGAACTCGCCGCACCGTTCTCGATGGCGTTGCCCTCGCTGATGCAGCACCTGCGCGTGCTCGAGGATGCCGGACTGATCACGTCGGAGAAGAACGGGCGAGTCCGCACCGTGAGCCTGGTCCCCGGCGCCCTCGACGTGCTGCACCTGTGGCTCGGAGAGCAGCGAACCCCTGCGGAACGCCAAGCCGACCGGCTCGGCATCCACTTGGCGCGCACCACACCGAAAGAAGGCTGACATGACACGAGTTCGAATCGACCTGTTCCTCTCTCTCGACGGCTACGTCGCGAGCGCCGAACCCTCGCCCGACAGCCCGATGGGCGCGGACTGGGAGCGCCTCACTGCCGCCTACACCGCGACCCGCACGTTCCGGAGCATGGTCTTCGGCGACACGGGCGGGGCCGGCACGACCGGCGTCGACGACAAGTACGCGTCCGCATTCTTCGAGGGCATCGGCTCGGAGGTCATGGGTGCAGGGATGTTCGGTCTGCACTCCTTCCCGGATGACCCGAACTGGAAGGGCTGGTGGGGCGACCAGCCGCCGTTCCACACCCCGGTCTACGTGCTCACGCACACCGCGCCGCGTCCGTCGATCCCGATGGAGGGTGGAACGGTCTTCCACTTCCGCGACGATTCGGTCGAGGCGGTTCTGGCCGAGGCCACTGAGGCTGCGGGCGGGCGAGACGTCCGCGTCGGCGGAGGGATCGGGACTGCTCGCGAGTTTCTACTGGCGGGGTTGGTCGACCACCTGCACCTCATGATCGCTCCCGTCATCCTCGGTCGTGGAACACGGCTGTGGGATGACCTGGGCGGGCTCGAGAGCACCCACGCGATCATGACCGAGGTGGCCGAGAGCGGCACCATCCACGTCAACTTCACGCGCTAGGAGAACGTCATGGCTCGGCTCAATAGTCGCGCTGCGCGCTCCGACTGACTCCATCGGTTCGGCAGACCACGCAAGCGCGCTCTGCTCTCACCTCCCTTGTCAATAGGTAACGCCGCCGGGCAGGACCACGGGCGCTCGTGGCGGCTGGCCGAAGTCGAAGTCGGCCGCGATGTTGCCGAGCTCGGGGTTGTCCTCGCGCACATCCGGACGCGTGTCCGGCCGTCCATCGGTGGCCGGATCCAGCCGCTGCCCGTGCAAGAAGTCGTCCTCGATGAACTTGACGTAAGCGTCGTGGCTCAGGGTCTGGTGATCGATGTATCCCGAGCGCGCGTACGGGCTGATCACGATGCCGGGCACGCGCAGGCCGTACCCGTTCTGGTCGACGACCGGCGGCTTGACGTTGTCGTAGAAGCCGCCCCAGTCGTCCCAGGAGAGGAAGATCGCGGTGCTCGACCAGTCCGGGCTCTTCATCACGGCGTTCACGAGCCCCGTCACGTAGGCCTGACCGGTGCTGACCTTCGCCGGCGGGTGCTCGCTCACCTGACCGCTGGGATCGATCCAGCTCACCGCGGGCAGGGTTCCCGACTTCGCCGCCGTGTAGAACTTCGTCAACGACTGGATGTTCCCCAGCTGTCCGTCCTGCTTCACGGTGTCGAAGTAGGGGAGCGGGTTCCAGATGCCGGGCGTCTTCGCGTTCTGCTTGACGGGCGCGCACGTCATGGCCGAGTCATCCTCGCAGTCGGGCTCGGTGCCGTTGAACACGTAGTAGCCCCACGACACGTTCTGCTTGTGCAGCAGGTAGGTGAGATCGGTCCACGCGTAGTCGGGCGGCGCGAGCGCATTGGATGCCGCAATCAGCTTCTGCTTGAGCGCATCGGGCAGCGTCGCCTTGTCCACTGCGGCCTGGCACGACGACAGCGAATCGGCCGCCGTGCAGTGCTGCTGGATGAGCGCGTGCAGCTGGGCGGCGACATCCGGTGTGATCCCGATCTTCGTCAGCTGCGCCTGACACGCCGGCTTCGCCATGCCGCCACGGCACGCGCCGATCAGATTCTTCTTCACGGCGCCGCCGAAGTCGGGAGGGTTGCCTGGGCTCTGCAGCGCGTTCACGCAGCTCTGCGGGTCACCCGCCTTGCTGCACTTCGCCGACCACTCCGAGACCATGTACAGGTGCGACGGCAGGCTCCACGACGCATTCGACTCGAACAGGTGGTCGTCGAGAACGAAGTCCTTCGCGTACGCCCAGTAGTTCGGGATGTCCGCACCCGTCTTGTATCCCATGACATCCGTCGTCGTGCCGGCGGCGCAGGACGGCGCGTTGGGCGCACACTTCTTCTTCGCCTGCTCGGCCTGCGCGACGAAGCCGTCCATCTTGCCGCCGTCGATGTCGGCCGTGGCGTTGGCGGCGCCGTGCGGTCCGCCTGAGTTCACGTCCGCCGGGTCGTGGAACGGTTTGTCGCACGAGCCCTTCGCGGGATCAGGCACGCAGACCGTGGGGGATCCGTTCGACATCGGAATGCCGTCAGCGCCGGGAAACGTGCCGAAGTAGCTGTCGAACGACCGGTTCTCCTGCATGATCACCACGACGTGCTTGATCTTCGAGATGCCCGTCTCGATCCCGGTTCCTGCGGCGCCGGATGCCTGTGCCGCGGATGTCTGCGCCCCGAGCGCGCGAACCGCGGTCAGCCCCGAGCGCACTCCGAAGGCGACACCGAGCGTGACACCCACGACGACCAGAACGACGACCACGGCGGCCGCGATGACGGCCACGGCCCGGTGCGACCGAACCCACTGCCCGAACCGCGACCTCCGTGTACCAGCGGGACCCGTCATGCCTCCACGATCATCCCGTCGCGACATCCGCGGGTCAGGGTTTCGTAAAGGAACGGTTAGCGGTTCCTGACACCGCGCCCCGGCGGCCCCAACGATCAGACCAGCACAGCCCGGACGATAATGGGTGGCCGTGACGGATGTCCTCGTGCTGCACGGCTCACCGGGCTCGGGCAAGAGCACACTGGCGCGGGCCCTCTCCGAAGCGCTTCGGCTGGCGGACGTGACCCACGGCGTCATCGACATGGACGAGCTCAGCCTTGTGCACCCTTACCCGGGCCGTTGGTTCCCACGCGAGAACCTCCGTGCCGTCTGGCCGAACTACGTTGCCGCGGCCCCCGGCATCAAGCTGATCATCCCGATGGTGTTCAACGACGAGGAGGAGGTCGGTCTCCTCCGCGCCGCTCTCCCCGGGGCGAGCCTCCTGGTCTGCGAGACAACCGCGCCGATCGCGGTGCTGAAGGAACGGGTGACCGAACGCGAGCCCACGGACGAGTGGGCGGAAGCGCTGCGCACGTGGATCGACGTCTACCACGCTCGATCCGATCATGAGCGCATCCGCGACTTCCAGGTCGTCACCCACCCCGCGACGGTCGAGCAGTCCGTGCAGGAGATCCTTCATCGGACGGGTTGGATGCCCTGAGCTCAGTTGACCTCGTAGTGCACGATCGCGACGCCGGTCCTCGTCACCGAACTCGCGAGTAGTCTCAGCTCCGCGCCGACTCCGCCATCGGGGAAGATGCGCGCGCCGCTCCCGAGGATGAGCGGGTGGACGAACAGCAGCAGTTCGTCGACGAGGCCGTTCTCAAGCAGCAGCCGGATCAGTTCGCCGCTGCCCATCACGCACAGGTCGGCGCCGCGCTGGTCCTTCAACCGCGCTATCTCGTGCGGAAGGTCGCCATGCACGAGTGTCGAGTTCGGCCACGGCAGCACGGTGGACGACGAACGGCTGACCACATACTTCTCCGCGTTGTTGAGGCCGTCCTTGAACGGACTGTCCTGCGTGTTCCAGAACCCGAGCATGTCGTCGTAGCTGCGACGACCCAGGAGCAGGCGCATCCCACCCGCCCTTGCCACCCGGTCTTGCAACACGGCCGCGACCTCATCGTTGGAACGCGGTGTCGCCCAGCCACCGCGCGTGAAGCCACCGCGGGTGTCCTCGCCATCCCGGCCCGGGCTCTGCATCACCCCGTCGAGGCTGATGTGATTTGCGATGTAGATCTTGCTCATCGGATGCGTCTCCCCGTCTTCTGCTCGCCGAGACGGATGCCCGCCTCACCACCATGACGGGCGGCGACGCCGTCGATCGACAGCCGCAGCGGGATTGGCACCCCGATCAGCGGAGTCGAATCGCGTCAGAACTCCGCAAGCTCAGCGAGGTCGAACTCGAGGCTCGGCAGCATGCGGCCGGGGATCGACCCGCTGGGCGTTTCCCCCACCCGCCGTGCTCCGAAGTGCACGTAGAACCCTTCCGCGCCCGGATCGGCATCCAAGACCAGCCTTTCGAAGCCGGCAGAGCGCGCCTGGGAGAGGGCGTGGCCCAGCAGTAGCCGACCGCAGCCGGTGCCGATGGCTTCGGGGTCGATGAAGAGCGCACGCAACTCCCCGACCGGTGGCTCCCCGCCGATCAGGCCGAACCCTCGGACGTCGCCGCCTTCGGTCGCGACCCACATCCATCCGGACCCGCACGTTTCCGCATCGAACGTGAGTTCGGCCCGGCAGGCTTCCAAGAAGTCCGCCGAGTAACCCCAGTGGCCCTTCGATCGCAAAGCCAATGACGAAATGGCGGGACCTTCATCGGCCCGCGCGAGCCGTATCCCGAACCTCGCCATGGCGGCACCGTAACACCGGTCGTCATCCAGCCGGCGAGCGCGATCGCCGCAGGCGCGTCAGCCACGGCATCCGAGCCCGGACGACGTCTCGCAGGGATCTGCGATGGTGCCATTCGCGCAGGGTCAGGGCGATGATGATGGCGTCGAGCACAGACAACAGGAGCACGCCGACGGAGAACCGGGCAGTGAGGTCGACGATCTGAACGATCAGCAACGCAGTGAGCGCGCCCACCGCCCAGGGATAGATCCGCGTGGAACCCACAAACAAGGCCGCCACGATCGCCACCTTCACCGCCCCGTGGACCACCAGGTAGATCCCGCCGATGACCAGCGCTGCCGCACCGAGCTTCCCGGCCTCGTGCAGAATCAGGTTCGCAATGAGGTCGTGCGGATCCTCCGCCAACTCGCCGGAGGTGAGGGCGTGAGCGAGAGCGATCAGCTGCACCTTGGTGATGAAGAGGGCGGGGATTCCGACGACCAGCTCGACCAGACCGTCGAGCGCCTTGAGCAGCACGCCGACGAGGAACACCCAATCGAGGACGAGCTCTCGATGGGGGCCCGATCTGACCCAACGCATGCACCGAATCTCGCAATACGCTTCTGAGGAGGCTCCACGAATTGGTTGGCGGCAAGACGACGAGAACAAGCGGGACGGAGGGGCGACCACCGATGGCCACGACGGAATCCGCGCCGCACCGCGTCATGCTCCGCATCGGCTGGATCTGCCTGACCATCGTGAGCCTGGGCATCCTCGGCTTCGGTCTCGTCGTCGCCCTGGTGCCGATGGGTGCCGATGAGTTGCTGTACAAGGCGGACGGGCTCGCCTCGGTCGGTCTCGGCCTGTTCGGAGGGCTGATCGCGGTGATCCCGTTCCGGCACGGGGAGCGCTGGGCGTGGTGGACACTCTGGTTCTACCCGGTGTTCTGGGCGCTGCACTTGATCGGCGGTCTTCCGCCCGGCACCGATCACATCCACCAGATCGTCTTCATCGCGCTTTCCCTGCTCGGGCTGCTGTTGCCGATCGGCAGCTTCTTCGGAAGGAAAGCGGCGGGATGACCGCCACGGATGCCGCGAGGCACGCTCGACTGCTGCGGCTCGGCTTCACCCTGGAGTGGATCACGCTGGGCTGGAACGTGGTCGGTGTGATCGTGCTGGCCGTCCTGGCGTTCAGCTCCGCCTCGGTGGCGCTCGCGGGCTTCGGGCTGGACTCGCTGATCGAGATCGGCGCCAGCGCAGTTGTGCTCTGGGAGCTGTCCGGCACCGGTGAGCACCGGCAGAGGTTCGCGCTGCGCCTCATCGGCATCGCCTTTCTCGCCCTGGCCGCCTACCTCCTGATACAGACGGCCGTGGCACTGCTGACCGGGCACCGGCCGGACGGCAGTATCGGCGGCATCATCTGGACAGCGGTCACCGCGGCCTGCATGTTCACACTCGCCGCCTTCAAGTCCCGCACGGGACGTGCTCTGGGGAACCCGGTGCTGCGGACCGAGGGTCGGGTAACCATGATCGACGGTCTCCTGGCCTGTGCCGTTCTGCTCGGCGTACTGCTCAACACGCTTTTGGGTTGGTGGTGGGCGGACTCGGCTGCAACGCTCGTCATCGTCTATTACGCGATCCGCGAAGCCGTCGACATCTTCCGCCCGTCGGCCTGACCGGAAAGCTCGTCCAGACCACCTCGAGCTACCGGCGGTTCACGGCGCCGACGAGGCAATCGAGGCTCTCGCCGTTCTTCTGGTTAGCCTGCCTTGCGGGCGGCCGTGACGAAGATTGTGAGCGAGGCGAAGAACACGGGTCCCTCGAGATGCCCCAGCCAGCGGCCGGCCTGGTCCGGAGTGAGGTAGCCGGACGTCACCGCTCGACGTGTGACCCGTGCGAATCCGAAGATCCGATCGGCGTCGACGGCGTCGGTGTAGGTGGCTGTGACAGGGGTGACCGACTCGAGCTCGAGATCGGCGCGCTGCACCAGTCGAGGCAACTCGCTGCCGATACGAGCGTTGCGGATCACCTGGCCGACGACGAACTGCCGGTACGCCTCGGGAAGATCGGGCTCAGGGTGGTCGATGAGGAGCGTCCGCCAGTCGGGTTCCGCGAGTACGACGCGGCCGCCTGGCCGAAGGACTCGTCGCACCTCGTCGAGCACTCTCGCCGCGGCGGCGACGTGCTGCATGGTTCGGTCGACGTAGACCCGGTCGATCGAGAAGCTGCCCAGCTCGAGCGCGTGCGCGTCTCCGACCGTCAGGCGCAGCCGCGGATCGGCGTACTGCTCATGCGCGACCTCGAGCGCAGTGGCGTCCACGTCGACGCCGATGACGGAGCCCGTGGGCCCGATCGAGCTCAAGAGCGGCCCGAGGTCGCCGCCGGTGCCACAGCCGAGATCGAGAACCGCGTTGCCTTCCTCGATGCCCAGTCGCTCGATCGCCAGTGACTTGTACGCCTGTCCCGTTTTCGAGCCTGCGGCCCGCAGCAGGTAGTCCGAGGGTCGTCGGGTTTCGAATGCCCGCGAGGGGCTGCTGAGCTTGAGATTGCGGTTCTTGGCCATGACGCTCCTTCACCTCTCAAGAAGTGCTTCCACTCTTGATACCTAGGATTCCAAGGCCTAGGATATCTACTTATGGCGCACGACCGGCTCAAGGGAAACCTCGACCTCCTGCTGCTCGCCGCGCTCGCCGCGGGACCGGCGCATGGCTACGAACTCGTGGCGAGCATCCGGGACCGCAGCGACGGCGAGTTCGTCCTGGCTGAGGGCACTGTCTATCCGGCGCTGCACGGCCTCGAGTCGCGTGGGCTCATCACGAGCTCCTGGCAGGTCGTCGGTGGCAGGCGGCGCCGTGTCTATGAGCTCAGCGGAGCCGGGCGGGATGCTCGCGATCGGCAAGCGGCTGACTGGCGTCGATTCGCCAGCGGCATGAATCGAGTGGTGGGAGACCCTTCATGACCAGCGACCGGATCGACGCCTATCTCGACGACATGTTCGACCGCCTCGAGGGCACGGCGGCGGAACGTCGTCGGATGCTCTCCGAGACGGAGACGCACCTCCGCGACTCCGCCGACGCACTCCAGCGCGGCGGCATGGATGCCGACGCCGCGCAGTCGGCCGCGATCGCTGCTTTCGGTGAGGCTCGGATGATCGCATCGGCATCGAATCGTCGCCGGCCCGCCGAGCTGCTGGCCGCGTTCGTGCGAGCAGCGGCGCAGCTCGGTGTCTACGGCTTCGCTGCGATCGGCGCGGCTGCGGTCCTTGCGCGTGGCCTTGCGCTCGTGACGTCGACGCAGTGGGTGTACGGCGCGCCCGCCGGCTACCGGTTCACGGCCGCTCAGTGCGCGCACTGGCTCGCGGTGCAGCCCAGTGCGAGCAATTGTCACGTGGCGGCAGCGATGGAGAGCTCCGACGACTCCTTCCTTTTCGTCCTTGCCGCCGCGATCATCGGACTGATCGTCGCTGGAGTCATCCTCGGAGCATTGCGGCTGGTGCGCCGGCGCGCGAGCGGCGCGGTGTCCCGGCTTCCGCGCTACGTCGTCGCCGCTATCGGCGCGACAGCGTTCCTCGGTGCAGGTATCGCCCTCATCGCTGCGGGCGCGGTCGATGGCGTCTCCCGCGTCGCTTGGGGTCAGGGCGTGCTCTACACGGATGGCGCGGTGGCGCTGATCTTCGGCATCGTGTTCCTCGTGCGATTCCTCCTCACCATTCGCCCGGTCTCCGGTGCCGCAGCGGCATGACACGCACCCTCACCATCGTCATCAGCGGAGCTGCCGGCGTCGGGCTCGGAGCCCTCAGCGGACGAATCCTGTTCGACGGGACCGCGTGGAACATGATCCCGTGGGCGATCATCGCGATCGCCATCGGCCTTGTCGCCGACAACGGCCGAACCGCGCTGCTGGCATCCGGCATCTACGGATACCTGCTCGTAGCCGTGTTCCTCTATGCCGCGAACACCGGCAACACACCCGTCGCGCAGCGGATCCTCTTCGCACTCGCACTAGGTCTCGTAGGACCCGTCTGCACGATCGCCCTCACCGTGATCACACGCCTGATCCGGCTTGGAGTCCAACGACACCGGCCTTCCGGCGATTGACCCACGTAGCCCCGGTCGAACTTCCCCTGCACCATTTGTCAAGAGGTATTCGTCGCCGCCGTTGCCGAGTTACCTTTCTTCTGTCATTCGGGTGGTGACCGACGTACTCCAGAAGACCAGCCCTCCAGCGGGCACCCCAACAAAGTCTCAGGGGAGACGGACGGAACCACGACCAGAGGCCCGGCCGGCAGCGCGGATGTTGCAGGTCGGGCCTCGCCAAGTTGAGGACGAGGCGCACCATGAGAAGCGTGCCGGGCGGGATGCATCGTGCCGTGGATCGACGCTGACGAGACGTTCGAGATTGCCTGCGGCGTCATCGCCGCGATGTTCGTCCTGCCGTTCGCGCTGTCCTGGCTCGAAGACTGGTTGAAGAAGGGCAAGCAGCGGTAAACAGCACGGGCGAGCAGGCTTTCACTCACATCAGGCTCTAAACAGGACAGATAGTGTCCTATTGCTGAGCCAGGCTGATGCCATGATGACGAACTCGCTTGATTCTCGAATCCGTTCTTTCCGCATCGCCGTGCCGGACTCCGCTGTGGAGGACTTGGGTCTTCGCCTGCGGAATGTCCGGCTGCCGCATCCGCTGCCCGTCGACGATTGGAGCATGGGTGTGCCGGTGCCGGTGCTGCGTGATCTTGTTCAACGGTGGGCAGAGCACGACTGGCGTGCGACGGAGGAGCGGCTGAACCGGCTGCCGCAGATCATCACCGAGATCGACGGGCAGAACATCCATGCGGTCCACGTGCGCTCCGCGCATCCGGATGCGACACCGTTGCTGCTGATGCACGGCTGGCCGGGATCATTCCTCGAGTTCGAAGGGCTGATCGGTCCTCTCACCGATCCGGTCGCGCATGGCGGAGACCAAGAGGATGCGTTCGACGTGGTCATCGTCTCGCATCCGGGGTTCGGGTTCTCCACTCCGCTGGTGGGCGCTGACTGGAAGCGTGCGGACATCGCCCGTGTGTATCTCGAACTGATGAGCCGGCTGGGATACGAGCGCTTCGCAGTGCAAGGTGGCGACGTCGGCGCCGGTGTCGCGCCGGAGATCGCACGACTCGCACCGGAGCGGGTGATCGGTGTGCACGTCAACGGTTCACTCGGAACCTTCGTGGGCCAGATCGACGAGGAGACCGCTGCCAGGCTCACTCCGTTGGAGCAGGATCGCCTCCGGCGGGTCAGCGAGTTCATGCAGAAGGAGTTCGGCTACATCGCCATCCAGTCCACGCGGCCCGCACTGATCGGGGCCATGACGGCCGATAGTCCCGTGGGGCAGTTCGCGTGGATCCTCGACAAGCTGCAGGCGTGGACCCATCCCGCCGAGGTGCCCGCTGCCGACCTCATCGGCGAGCGGTTCATCATCGAGAACGCGTCGCTGTATTGGTTCACGGAGTCGGGCGGCTCGTCGGCCTATGTGGGTTATGCACAAGACGCTGCCTGGGGCGCTCAGCCGGAGAGCTCAGGGGTGCCGACCGCTGTCATCGTCTTCGCTCACGATGTGGGTGTGCGCTTTGCGGAGGAGAAGGCCAACAACATCGTGCGCTGGACCGACGTCGAAGGTCGCGGAGGGCACTTCGCCGCGCTCGAGGAACCCGAGCTGCTGATCGACGACATCCGCGACTTCTACCGCACCCTCCGCAGATGACACACAGAAGCGCAGTGCCGATATCTGTTGCACAGCGGCATGCACGGCGCGGTTTGCGTTGGGGCCCAGAGCCAGTCCGGTCATCTCGGTTATCGTCGGACCAGGATCGTTACTGTGGGCTGGTGTCTGAACTCCCTGACGACGCCCCTTGCGGAGACGTGGCCGACCAGGTGTCGATGTCGGGCTCTGCCGGGGTGGACGGAGCCCTGCAGGCCGCGATCGATCTCGGGTATGAGCGTCGAGATCGCCAGAACATGGATCCGACCATCACCTACTTCCACGAATTGCTCGAGAAGCATCCCGGCAACGCCGTGGTTCTGTACGAAGTTGCTGGCGCGCACGACACCGCCGGTGAAGAGCAGACGGCGCTGGGCTACTACGAGCGCGCTCTATCGGCGGGGTTGGCCGGAGATGTGCTGCGTCGGTGCCTGTGCCAATACGCGAGCACAAACTCCTCACCGTCATCCTTGATCACGACGACACCGACCTCGGACGATGGCGAGAGGGCATGCGCGGGCTCGCCACCTGGCTAGCCAACGGCCGCCCAGAGTGAACAGCGACGGATAGCGGCAAGAAAGTTCCCACAGCACAGGCGGTGTGCGGTGTGCAACTACGAGAGACGCACAGACAACGCGGTGTCGCTTGGTTCGGTGAAGCCCAGTTCGCGATAGAGGTGTTCGCCCGCGGCCGGGGCGGGCGATCGGATCGCCGTGAATCGTATGATCGCGAAGCCAAGATGGTAGTTGCTGTTGGTCGAGTCCTCGTTCGTCGACAGGTTAGTTGTGCTCCTCCAGGAGGCTTCCGCCGTGGGCGACGGCGATGGCGTCCTCTCGGTTGGTGACGCCGAGTTTCCGGTACAGACTTTTGGTGTGCGTTTTCACCGTGTTCGGTGAAACAAACAGTGCGGCAGCGATCTCTGACGCCGATCCGGTGGTCATCAATTGGGCGAGCACGGCGCGTTCTCGCGTGGTCAGTTCCGGTCGTCCGTTCAGCTCGGGGAGGAGTGAGCGCAGCGGTGTTGCCGAGACGACGTCATCGAAGCCGGCGACGGTCAGAGCCGCGGTGACTCGAGCGAAATCTGCTGGTGGCAGCAACGCCAACGGCAGGCGAAGCTGGGTCTCTCTGAGTACGGCACCTAGATGGTTCAGCACACCGTCGGTTCTGCCCTGCGGATGGAGTCTGAGCAGCACAGCAGCTTCGAGGGCCGTCGCCTCTGCCACCGACCGTGCCGGTAAAACAGCTGCTGCTATGGACTCAAGATTCGCCATCGCGGATCCGGTGTGCCCCATTGCGAGCTCGACACGAGCTCGGTCGATGCGCACCTGAGGGTTGTCCCCAGAGGTTCGGCCTACCAGGGCTTTAGCCGTTTCCGGACGACCCAGTCCCAGCTGCAGCAACGCCCGCATCCGGTTCAGCGCACCACTCGCCGAGCCGTGCCGGGCCTCTCTGGCTCGCATCGTCACGAGGGTCTCTAGCTGCGCCAGCGCGCGCCCCGGTTGCCCTTCGACCATGCCCGTCATGGTCTCTACTTGTGCGATCGCGACCCAGTGTTCGATCGAGCGGCGGTCGTGTCGCATAGCGGCCAACTGCTCGCGCGCGCTGGCTGTGTCGAAGCGTTCTAGCGCGAGCATGGTCTCCGCCAGCCGGTAGAACGTGCCGGGGTACATGTCGCGTTGGCGGTCTGTCCATGGTCCGGTGCGGGCGTAGTCGACATGCGACCTTGCCTCCGGGAGATCACCTTGCAAGGCATGGATGCCGGCCAGCATTGCCAGGTTTCCGAACCCGGGCGATGGCGGCTGCGTGGGGGTGATGGCAAGGCCCTTCGTCAGGGCGTCTATCGCAGCCGGTACGTCACCGGCGTAGAACAGCGATACCCCGACCTGCCCATACACGCGTGTCAGTTGGTTGGGTACCTCGAGCTCCGACTCCACGACCCGATCCAGCAACTCCACGGCCTCTTTGGATGCCGCAATGGATCGACGTGGCCGACCGACCAGACGATAAGCGACCCCTGCGGAGGCTCGGATGAACGCTCGATCGATCAGCTCCAGGTCGTTGCGGTCGGCACCGGCGGCGCGAACAGCCCACTGGAAGTAGCGCAGCCCCCGTAACCGGTGAAAGCCCGCGGCGTTGTAGCAGATGCCGAGCATCATCAGTAGCAACGGTTCCGATCGCAGGTCAGCAGGTGGCACGCGTTCCAGCAGCACCCGTGTCACCTCACCGTGTTCGGTGAGGAGGTCGAACCAGCTCTCGCGGACCACCCTCGCCACCCCGCGAACGTCACCGGCTTCCACGCGTTCACGCAGCGCAGCTACATGCTGTCTGCTCTCGCCCACCTCGTTCATGCACACATCACGGGGATCCTAATCAGGATGGCTTGAACGGTCGAACCTGGCTCGAGACACGCATGATGATCGCTCCGCTGAGGATCGCGGCGAAGCCGAGGCTCAGCATCGGACGGAGGCCGTCGATGAGCTGCACCGCCACCATCTGTAGAACGCCGGCGACCACCATGGCACCGGCGATCATCTCGAGGACGTTCGCCCAGCGGCGGCGTAGAAGATGACGGACCGGTCCCGGGGATTCGAGAGCATGTAAGAGTGCGTGTCGGGTCTGGTTCTCGGGGATGGTGGCTCCTCACGGGTGAAAGGTGGCCGGCGCGAAGGGCCAGCACCGCTGGGATGGTGTCCGCCCTCTCCTCCTCCGGAGGGAGGACCAGCGCCAACTCGATTGATGCGAGCCCTCTCGCGTTCTTAGCTCAGTCCGCGGCGTTGGACCCACACTGTGGCGGCGGCGAGCAGTCCGAGGATCACGAGTCCAAGCCCCACCAGGCCACCGGCCCAGGTGTCGCTACCCGTGGAGGCCAGTACGCCGGCCGGTGTCACCGACGCGACTTCGGTCACCTTCGACGTGGACGGGTCGGAGGTGACCGGATCCCCGCCTGTGGTAGTGCCGGTCACGGTGGCCGTGTTCGACAGGGTCCCGGCTGAGGCGAGGTCTGCTGCAACCACCGTGTAGGTGGCAGTGCAGTCGATCTCCTGGCCTGGTGCCAGGGTCTTACCGGACGGGCAGGTCACTGCGAACAGGGTGCCGTGGCCGGTGAAGGTGCCTTCCTTCACCGTCGGGTTGCTGATGTCGACGTTTCCAGTGTTGGTCACCGCGAAGGTGTAGGCGATCACCTGGCCGACCGTGGTTGCCTGCTGGCTGCTGGCGGTCTTCACGAGTGACAGGGCCGGGTGCGGGTTCGTGGGCACCACAACCGGGGGCGAATCGTTCGTCGGCGGGTTCGCCCCCTGCGGTGCTGTGCCGGTCACGTGTGCGGCGTTGCTGATAGAACCGGCATCCACATCCGCCTGCGTCACGGTGTAGGTGGCGGCGCAGGTCTCCACCTGAGCTGGTGCCAGTGTGATTGGCCCGGGCGGGCAGACCAGGGCGGACAAGGTCCCAGTGCCGGTGAAGCCGGTGTCGGTCACCTGCGGGTCCGTGATCGTCACGTTGCCGGTGTTCGTCACCGTGAACGTGTAGGTGATCTTCTCAGCGACCGCAGCCGCAGTCACATCAGCGGTCTTCGCGACTGTCAATCCCGGGGAAGCCGGAATCTGCACCGTCACCGGGTTCGAGGGCACCATCGGCACCGGGGTGTCGTCCGGCTGGTTGGCGGTCACCTGCGCGGTGTTTGTGATGCTTCCGGCATCCACGTCCGCCTGCGTGGCCTGGTAGGTGGCGGTGCAGGTCTCGACCTGGCCCGCGACCAGACTGGTGCTCGGGCAGTTGATCGCGGAAAGGGAGCCTGTGCCGGAGAAGTCGGTGTCCGTAACCTTCACGGTGTTCAGGGTCACGTTCCCGGTGTTCGTCACCACGAACGAATACGTCACCGTCTGGCCGGCGGAAGTGACCGTCGTTGGGTTCGCGGATTTGACCAACGTCATGCCCGGTGCCGGCGTCTCCGGGATCGTCACCGTGGAGTCGTTCGACTTCACGGTGACGCCCTGCGACGTGCCCTCGGCGTCTGCCGTATTCTGAATCGACTTATTGTTCACGTCCGTCTGGGTCAACGTGTAGGTCGTGGTGCACACCTCCTGTGCACCTGGCGCCAGAGTCGTGGACGGGCAGGTGGCGGGCGACAGCGGGTCGCTGCCCGTGAACGTCGATTCGACAATGTGGATGCCGTTCACTGTCACGTTCCCGCTGTTGGTCACCGTGAAGTTGTAGGTGATCTTCTGGCCTGGCTTATAGGCGGCAGCGCCCGACGGGTCGGCCGACTTCACCACACTCAGGGCCGCGGCCGGCGCAGTGGTCGGGGTGTGAGTGGACGCTTCCGGTGATGAAACCGTTTCGCTACTTCCGACTGCGTTGCCGGTGGCGGTTGCCGTGTTGTCCACAGCGCCTACGGTCACGTCACTCGTAGTGATCGTGTAGAGCTGGTCGGCCGAGCAGTCCTCAGACGCACCGACTGCGAGAGTGGGCTGTGGGCAGGTGACGTGGCGGGCCTTGTTGTCGACCACCTCGATATTGGTCATCGGGACCTGGCCGTTGTTGCTCACGGTGAACGTGTACTGGATGGTATCGCCGGCGTCCGTCAGGCCGTCCTTGTTGACGTCGTTGGGGGTTCCGGCGTGCTTCACAAGCTGCAACGACCGGGTGAGTCCGGTGTTGGTAATGCCGCAGATCACGGTGTCGCCGATGCCGACATGAACGGTGGCGGAGGTGCCGCCGGCTCCAGCGGGCAGGCTCGGGTCGGCGGCGCCGTTTCGCGTGCATACCCAGGTTTGTGTGTAGTTGCCGATTGTTCCGCTGGTCGCGGCCTCGGACAGGACGAAGTCCGAACCGGTCGAGTCCACCACTACCGGCACCATGCCAGTGGATGCGGTGGTACCGCCGTTCGTGTTCGCGGTGGCGAGTGTGTTACCACCCGAGTTCGAGACATTGAGTCCGAACGAATCGCCCGCGTAACCGCCGGCGACCGTTTTGCTCAGCTCGACACTGGACAGCAGCACGCCGAACGCGAATCCTTCCAGGCCGCCTCCGTGCATCGTCTGGGTGAAGAAGCTCGGGTTCGTGGCAGCGACGATCGCGTCACCGGTCTTCGCCCCGCCGTTGCCAGTGCACGTGACGGTCGTGGTGCCGACTCCGGCGAATCCTCCACCGCACGCGGTGCCCACAGGGTTGAGGGAACTGATCGGGGAAGAGGCGTGCCACGACAACGACTCGCTGGCGTCGGTTGATTCGGCATCCGCGCCGACGAGCGCGAAACCAGTCAACGAGTTCCCCGACTTGTCGGTCAACGTGATGTTGGTCAGGGAAGACGTCGTAGTCGCACCCGACTGTGTCTGATACAGGGCGGGCTTGCCGGGCACACCGGTGTAGTGGCCGTTGTTGCCCAGATACGCGCCCCCGTATGTCGGGAACGCGTGCGCTGCGATCGGCCCACCTGAGGACGTGATCGTGAACGAGAGCGTGTACCCGCCCGGGATCGACACCGCAAACTGTTGTCCAGCGGCGGCTTGCGTCGCATCGTACGAAGACATGTCGAACCAGCACAACGTGCTGGCATACGTGCCCGTACCCGGTGACGCGAAACCGCACGACTCGGCAGTGGCGGCGCCCGCCGCCTGAGGCGCAAACACGACTGTCGTTGCCGCCGCTGTGCCCAGCGTCAACACCCAAGCGCTGATGGCCGCTACCACCCGCAGCCGTGATGACCGCCGTCGCGGCAAAGAGCCGGCGGCCTTTTCACTCCGCGAAATTCCCGCTGCACGAAAGCGCACGTATCCCCCTCTTGATAAGCGCGTTGTGGACCCCGAAACGCTCAACGCGAGCAGAGGGCACGCACAGTCAATGGGATGGCAGTGGTCCAGGGAAAGCGTTCTCGCCGGATTTCACCCCAGAGTTCACCCTCGCGACCCCCGTTCGGGGCCGCCGCTCACGCGGCGTTCGTCGTGAAGTTCACGTCGCACGCCGCGTCGCTGTTCAGCGGCATCCGACGGTGGCGGACTCTAGAGGGTGTTGCGGGCGAACCAGAGTGCTTCTTCGCGGCTGTGCGCGCCGAGTTTCTGATACAGGGCTTTGAGATGGCTCCTGATCGTGTTGGGTGACACGTGGAGCGCGTGGGCGAGCTCGGGGATAGTGGAGTGCTCGGTCAGGCTCTCGAGTACTTCTCTTTCGCGTCGAGTCAGTCGTGGTCGCGGCCGGGGGGTGAACCGGATCGGGATGTCGTCTGTGGGCTTGTCGAGCAGTGGTGTCAGGAGGGTGCGCAGTGCGGTGGACGCTTGGGCCAGGCAGCTGCGCGCGCCGGAGGTGTTCACCACTGATGCGGCGGCGTGGAGCGTCTGGTCGCTGACGGATTCGCTGGTGGCGAGTTCGGCCTCGGCGTAGAGCACGGCCGCGCCGGCATGTTGCCAGAGCGGGATGGATGTGTCCGCGTCTTCTTCCTGCAACAGCGTGAGGGTGTTTTCGGGGTGTCCTTGGAGCCATTCCTGCCGAGCTCGTGCGAGATGCACTCCCGACCAGTCGGCGGCTAGTCCGGGACGGTTCAGGACTCGGTGAGCTTGCCGCAGATCACCGACCGATTGGTGAAGGGTGGCTAGGTCGGCACGGAGCACAGCTCCGGCCAGTGAGTCCGGGCCGGAGCGGACCCGGTCAGAGACCAAGAGCTGACCGATTTCAGTGATCGACGCCCATTGTTGCCCGGTCAGTATCGCGGTGATCGCGTTCGCGTGCGCCGGCACCCACCACCACGGGTCGGATGCCGCACCGGGGAACTGCTGCATTGCGGGCTGCCGGTTCGGGCTTGCTGTTCCGGCGATGACCAGAACCCGGGAAAGAAGGCCGGGTCGCTGGAAATGGAACCGAACCGTTCCCGGCGGATGGAGTTCGATGTCACTGCCCGCCAGGAGGGTGTTCGCTTGTCGATACTGCTCCACCAGGCTGTAGGCCAGGGCTAGGTGCTCTCTGGCGTATCTGGCGGCGGGGTGTTCCGTGTGCATGGTTGCCCATCGGAGAGCTTCCGAGTAGATGCCGATGGCTGCATGGACGTCTGCAGTCAGGAGCTTCGCGGTGCCGCACAGAATCAGCACCAGAGGTAGAACGTCCTGGAAACCTGTGATGTCCTCGGTTGTACTGATGAGTTCCAGCGTTTCGTCGGCACTGGCTGCCGCATCGATGTATCGCCCGGCCGTCAGGAGCGCCCGAATGATCACGTGCCGCAGAGTCAGCAGGTCGCGGACTGCTGCTGGGTGCTGTGATTCCACCCAGGAGGAGAACCGTCGCTGCACGTGATCGTCGATGAGCATCACCGGACGCCGTGCAGCGGCCGTGAGCGCCTGCGACATCAGATGTCGCGGATGCCGTTCGAACCACTGCTCTGGTGCCGCCTCGAAGATGCGGTCGAGGAGGTCCGGCGAGGTGAAGAGATAGGTCTCGAAGTGTTCGTCAAGAAGTCGGTTCACGGCTTCCCAGTCGCCCGACAAGAACGCATCCAACAGCACAGAGATCTGCACCGAAAACTCCCCACATCGTCAACGACGCCCTAGAAACTTCGTTGTCGACCAAGCAGTCCCTCCGGGCCCTAGCTGACAGCAGCGCGCACTCCAGACAGCAGCGCACTGCGCTCACCTGAGACCCACTAACGGAGAGACTCGAGGTCGCGTCTTCCGCCTATCGGCCGCGCAGCATCGCCAGGATGCAGTGCGAAGGCATGGCGGACCGGATCCGCTCAATCAGGTGTGGAGTCGGTCTCGTAAGTAGGTGTCGATGTACGTCGATCGTCGCCAGGCGGCGCGGAGATCAGGCCGGACCCGAGGCTGGAGAGGGCGAAGTCGGGCGCGGGATTGAAGGCTGAACCGGCTCCGGAGCCGCCGCCGGAGGTCGTGCCGGTGCCCGTGGCAGAGCCCCCGGCCCCCGGAGTGCCAGGCGCAGACGGCGGAACGCGATCGTGCGCCACTGGCACAGTAGCGTCGCTGATCGAAGCGGCAGTTCTGGTGGCCACGACGGACACCGACAGCGACGAGGATCTCTGCACCGCGTTACCCGACGCGGATGCCGGCAGTGCGTTCTGCGGCGACGTCGCCGACGGGCCGGAAGTGAGCGCGGGGACCGCGGTGGTCTGGGAGCCGGTGGACGATCCTTCCGAGGTCACCGGGGGAACGCCGCCACCGGGTGCAGGTGGTGTGAAGACTATGCCCGTTATCGTGCCGATGTTGCCGGCCGCGGCGTCGATGGTTCCCGTCACTGGCACCGTGACCTTGGAGAGTGAGCCGAGCGCCGAACTGATTGTCGGCCCGACCACCGGGACGGAGCCCACCACCTGGTCGACCACGCCGGTGACCGGGGCGAGGGCGTGCGTGATCGACACGGACTGCGTCGCCGTGGTGACGGCATCCGTCACGGGCTGCACAACCTGCTGCACCGGAGCCGGAAGAGACTGCGTCACGGGGTTCACGACGTTCGAGACGGTGGATGTGACCGCGCTGACCGTGTCGGAGACCGGAGCGGTGACGGCGCCGAGCACGTATCCGACGGAGCCCAGCAGGCCGGAACCGGAGCTGGAACTCGACGGGGCCGCCGGCGGAGTCCCCGGTTCATCCGCGGAGGCGGAGTGCGAACCGAACGCGAGTCCGAGCAGCACGAGACCGGCGGCTACTCCGAGCCCGCACAGCAGCAGGCGAAGCAGTCGCGAAGGCGTTCGCGCCTCGAGAATCTCCACGGTCCATCTCCCCGAACTGATGGCTGCGGGCATGACTTTACGTCGTGCACGCGGGCGAAAGAAAGAAACTCAACCCGAATATTGCGAGTGCAGCACACCGGCGGGCGCCAGGGTGTCGTCTGTGCTCGGGGACTGGGTGAGCAGGGTTCGGATCAGCTCCGAGGCCGGGTACGTTTCTCCCTCAACGGGGTCCGTGCCCGCTCCCGCCAGTAGGTGTTGCCGGTTCCAGCGCTCCATGGTCCCATCAGGCAGGTTCGCAAGCTCAGCAAAGGTGCTCGCGGGTATGGGGCCGTCGAAACTCCCGCGGGCGCTGACGCTTCCAATACTGGAATGCAGCGCGACCGCCAGTGCACGTGAACCGATCCCGATGGTGCGGCAGCCACCGAGAAGATGTCGGGTGGTCCGGTATGCGCTCCGCCGATTCGAGCCGTGCGCGGAGCGTTCGGCGGCGATGGCCGCTTGCAGGGTAGCGAGAAGCACGGGTGCCAGCGACCGATTGTCCGGGGGAATGGGATCTCCTTCGGCTCAGATGCTCAACACAGGTTGACGGAGGTTGGAAGGGGATCAGCCGTAGGGCCAGCGCTGATCCCCTCCCGAGTTCGGGGCTCTGGCACCAACCTGAATGGTGCCGGTCACCCCGTTGAGGGCCGTATTCAGTTCAGGCGGTGGCGGCGTTGCATCCACGCGGCTGCGGCGGCGAGGAGACCGAGCACGAGGAGACCGAACCCGAGGAGCCCCGCCGTCCAGATGTCGCTACCGGTCGAAGCAAGCCCCGACGCGGGGGTAGCCGGCGGAACCTCGGTCACCTTTGCAGTGGAGGGATCCGACGTGATCGGGTCTCCGCCCGGTGCCTTGCCGCTCACGGTCGCCGTGTTCGACAGGGTTCCCCCATCGGTCAGGTCGGCCGCGACCACCGAGTAGGTGGCGGTGCAGTCGATGCTCTGCCCAGGAGGCAGCACGCTCGGCCCGGGGCAGGTCACGGCTGACAGGGTGCCGTGCCCGTTGAACGCCCCCTCGTTCACCTTGGGGTCGGTGATGTCAACGTTCCCGGTGTTCGTGACCGCGAACGTGTAGGTCACCACCTGTCCAACCCTCGTCGCCTGCTGGATGTTGGCCGTCTTCACCAGAGCCAGTGCCGCATGCGGGTTGGTGTCCACGGTCACTGTGGAGGGGTTCGAGGTGACCGGTTCATGGTTCGGCGGATTGCCGGTTGCCGTCGCGGTGTTCGTGATCTTTCCGGAATCGATGTCCGCCTGCGTAGCGGTGTAGGTCGCGGTGCAGGTAGTGGAATCACCCGGCTGCAGCACAACACCCTGGGGGCAGTCGATCACGGACAGCTGTCCGGTCCCGGAGAACGTCCCATCGGTCACGGACGGGTCCGTGACCGTCACATTTCCCGTGTTCGTGATCTTGAACGAATACGTGATCTGCTGCCCGACCTCAGCCGCCGTCACATTCGCCGTCTTCACGAGGGACAGCGCCGGTGTCTGCGTCGCGGTCACGGTAGCCGTGGACGGAGTCGAGGTGACCGGGTTGCCGCTCGGAGGGTTCCCCGCCGCCGTGGCGGTGTTGGTGATGACACCGACGTTCACATCAGCCTGCGTCACGACGTAGGTGGCGGTGCAGGTCTCGAACTGGCCGGACACCAGCGTCGTCTCCGGACACGTGATCGCCGACATGGTCCCGGTGCCCGTGAAGCTGGTCTCATTCACGGCGGGGTTCGTCAGGGTGACGTTTCCGATGTTGGTCACCAGGAACGAGTACGTCACGGTTTGTCCGGCCGCGGTCACGGTTGTCGGGTTGGCGGACTTCACCAGCGAGATCGCCGGCGCCGGGGTCTCCGGAATCGTCACCGACGAGTGGTTGGACTCTACCGGAGTGTTCGATCCCTGAGAGGTTCCGTCCGCTACTGCGTCGTTGGTCGTGTGGCCGGCGTTCACGTCAGCCTGGGTCAGCGTATAGGTGGCGGTGCAGATCATTTGCACGCCCGGATCCAGGCTGTTCGATGGGCAGTTCGGTTGGTCAAGTTTTCCCTGCCCGGTCACCGTCCCGGTTCCCGAGAACGAGGACTCGTTGATGGTGATGTTGTTCATCGACACTTGGCCCGTGTTGGTCACCGCGATGTGGTAGGTGATCGTCTGTCCTGGGGTGTAAGCGGCCGCATCCGACGGCGACGCGGACTTCACCAGGCTCAGCGACGGAGCAGGGGCCGTGGTCGGCGTGTGCGTCGTAGACGGATTGGACACGATCACGGTGTTCGACCCGGGCGTTGTGCCCTGCGCGGTCGCCGAGTTGTCCACTCCTCCTGCGGTCACGTCGGCTGCCGTGATGGTGTACGGGTTCACTGCGGTGCAGGTCTCGCTGCCGCCCGGCGCCAGCGTCGTTTGCGGACAGTTGACCGCGCCCGCCTTCGTGTCGGTCACTCCGACGTTGTGTAGTGTCACATGCCCTGTGTTGGTCACCGTGAACGTGTACTGGATGGTGTCTCCCGCATCGGTGAGACCATCCCCGTTCACATCAACTGGTGGACTGGCGTACTTCTGAATGGAGATGCCTGCGCACGCCGAGGTGGGCACGAAGTCGAACGAGGCGACACCGGAGGTCGTACCAGCAGGCGCATCCGAGACCCCGTTCGCGCCCGTGGTGACCACGTTGGCGGTGTTCGAGATTACGGTCCCTTCAGGCGGGCACACGTTCGCCACTGTGGTGCTGAAGCAGGTCTGGATCGGGTCGCCGTTCCAGGTCAACTCGATGCGAGACGCGTTCACGGCAGCGGTGTTCGTGACTCCGGCGAAGTTGACCACCGCCGTCAGAGTGGAGGTGGCGCCGGTTGTCGGAATGGAGGAGATATCCAACGTCGGTGGAGTGCCGCTAGGGAACGCGACGTTGTTGAAGCCGTTGACCGCGTTGCCGTTGGCATCCTGAAGCGTCACCGTCGCACCGTAGTATTCGGAGCCAGTGAGGCCAGGCAGAGTAACCGCACCCCATGACGCGACATGTCCCGTTTGCCCGTCGCAGTAGTACTGCGACGGGGTCAGCTTGACGTTCTGCGAAGCGGTGGTGCAGGGACCGCCGGTTTCCGCGTTGAAGATCGAGATCTGCGCACCATCACCATTCGATGCCATGCAACCTGGCAAGTTCTCCAGCGGCCGCACGGTATAGCCACGCAGGTTCGCAGGGCTAGTGGTGAACGCAGCACAGTTCTGTACCTTGGTGCCGCCGACCAGTGGGCGGGAGAAGTCATAGCATGCATCCACGTCACCATTGGCCGTGTAGTACTTCGTACCCACGAGCACACCGGTACCGAAACCGTCGTTCGTTGCTGGCGAGAATGCGAAGCTGGTCTGGCTCCATGGGTTCGCCAGCGGGGCACCGGTCGTGGAGAAGCAGACTGAATCGTAGACAGCACAACCGCCCAGGACCGTCCCCGTCGAAGAGACCACCGGGAACACCTCACTGCCGTGCGGCCCTGGACCGCCACCGGTGAAGATCGGGAAGTTCGGGCACACTGCCTTCGTCGTTGTGTCGTAACAGCTCAAGTACTCTTTCGTTCCGGTGGTGTCCACGTAGGACACGTAGACGTAGCGGCCGAAGGTGTCGAGCTCGGGATTGGCTGCCTGCGCCATCGGCTGGCCGGCGGTAACCGTGGTCGAACCACAGGATGCGCCGGCCGGAGTGACGCAGTGCATGTCACCACTCAGGTCGACGTAATAGCGGTTGCCATCGGTAGCGGCGATGCCGTCACCAGAGAGCGAGTACCCGCCGACCGTCGTCGTACCCAGCTGGGTAAAGCCGCAGCTGGTCAGCGCGTTCAGGTCCAGGCACTGCAGCCCGAACGGGTTACCGCTGGGCACGTTCTGCGACACCGGCCAGTACAGGCGCCCGTTGGAGATGAACGAACCGTTCACCAGATCCGAGAAGTACGTCGTCGACGAGCCCGTTCCCAATGGGGTGCCGGGAGTCGGGTCCACATAGGAGGACTGTGACGGCCAGCCAGGACAGATGCCCCCGGCGAGCGTCGCACAGAACACGACCGTGGGGCTGCTGTTGTGGTGGAAGACCGTGTACACGTTGCCGAGGTACCCCTCAACGCTGTATCCGTCACCGCCGGGGGTATTGAACGTGACCGCTGCGGCGGCGAAGTTGGCCGACGACGCGTTCGTCGTTCCGGCGGGGACCGTTCCCGTTGCGCCGACGCCGTTCACGGCGGCACCGGCGGGAGGATTGCCTGCGGTCCAGTTCGCGCCGCCATCGGTCGAGTACTGCGGCGACAGGCTCGGCGGAGTCTTCAATGAGCCGGGCACGTAGTTCTGCAAGCCCGTGATCGCATCCGTCTGATTGACGGTCGCGGCAGCGCCGGTCTTGTTCGTGTAGTGCAGGACCCAGTTGAGGGTGTCCGACTGCTGGGTGGTGCCGGTGGTCCCCGTGGAAGAGTCGGTGCTCGTGCCGGTGGCGGTAGAGGTGCCGGTCTTCGTCAGCGTCGACGCGGCACTCGCGGCCGCAAGCTTCACTGAGGCAGCAGTCGCTGCCTGCGGCGTCAGCGTGACTGTCGTCGCGGCCACCACGCCCACCGCTAAGACCAGAGCACCCGCCGCCGCCGTGGTCTTCAACCACACCGACGACAACAGCGGAAGCCCACCCCTGTGCCGTGCCTTACGTGAATACCCTGCCCAGAAACGCATGGGCTCCCCCACTTCACATGCGGGTAAGCCCCACGCACACCCGAATTGAGCGTGATTCCCCGCAACCCGGGATAAGCAAAGAGGAACAAGCACACCGGGCGATAGAGCGCCGAGCGGAAACCACCCCAAATCTCACCCCCTTACCCCTTATTTAGGGGTAAGGGGGTGAGCCGGGGGCGTTCCGAAGTATCCCTCTGTCAGCATGGGCCGCGCGGGAGGACATGGCCTGGGGGAGAGGCGGTCTTCGGAGGCAGCAGGTTGTCGTTACTGGTACACGTCACCATGGAGGCGGGCTTGACGAGCAGCTGTTCATCGCCTCCGCGTGGTCAGTGAGGTGAGAGGATCTGACCTACTGTGTCGAAGTCGGCATGCGCGATGTCGGGAGCCTCGACGCCGCGACGCTTTCGCGCTACGCGCACGGTTCCTTTTGCCACCGCCATGTGGCATACATCGAGCTACATGTAGGTTCCGCGGCGAGATGACGGAGGGCACCGGAGATTCCACGCTATTTGGCGACGATTTGGTCCCTGGATCCCGCGGAAGATGGCGGATTCCTACACGCACTCGGGCGAGGGTCATTTCACAAGGGAGTCCGATTGCAACGCTTTCGATTGCATCGGGGGTCTTCTCCGGGTGCGCTCCGGCTGCCCTTGCGGCGTTTCTAGGCCGGCGCCTGGGTCGGAGTCGTCTCAAGCCGTTCGACCTCTGCGATCAGATCGAGAACTGACCCGTAGCGCGCCGAGTAGTCGGGCGACGTGCATCTCTGGATGATGAGCCCCACCTCATCCGGCCTCACTCTCAGTGACTCCGTGCCGGTGAAGATGTAAGACAAGACCCACCCGATCGAGTAGATCTCGTTCCCGATGGCATAGTCCTTGAAGCGATCCAGCAGTGGATCGCGGATCGTGCCGCGCATCTCCGTCTGCGTGCGGGTGAAGGTCGATGTCCGATCCTTGACAAGTCCGAAGTCGCTCAGCTTAACGAGGACGGCACCGCCGTCGAAAACCTTGAGCATTACATTCTGCAGGCTGATGTCCCGGTGGAGAAGATCTTTACCGTGGAGATAGTTGAGGCCGTAGAGGATCTGCAGTGCGATGCGCTTGCGTGAGGCGAAGCCCAAGGACCCGTTCCTCTTGGCGATGTACTCACGCAGCGTCTCTTCGCAGAACTCCATGCGATATTCGTTCCGCTCCTCGTCATACCGGTAGACCTCGACGACGTAAGGGAAGCTCAGCTTCTTCATGACCTCGAACTCCTGGCGGAAGCGCGCGAGGTCTCGCTCGTTCAGGCCTCTCTTCGCGCGCTTCACTGCGATCCTGATCCCGTAGTCGGGGTCGATGTAGGAATACACGTTGGCGTAGGACCCCTCGCCGATCATCGTGAGCTTCGGCCGTAGCTCGCTCTTGCGTAGATCGACAGTGGTGGAGGGGCGGCTGAACACTGGCGCATACTTCTCGATCGCGATCTGCGCGAAGTCGTCCGGCACCTGGCTGCCGCCGCTTGGCGAGAGCCAGGGCTCGCAAGCTTCGATCGCTGCCTGGTAGCCATCATCAAGCTTCACCTCGACGCCGACACGCGAGAGCAGGTGGCGATCCTGATTCAGCTCTTCGATCAGGGTAAGTAGATCCCGACTGTTGTCCGCCCAATAGTGATGAGTGCTCCTGGCGCGGTCATTGATGCTTTCGAAGTGATGGTTCAGGCGCTTGTGAAGGACTGAGAACATATGCCCGAACTCGGGGTCGTCCTCGTACAGCCGATCGAACGTCGGCGATGAGGCTTTGTCCTGGTATCGCGCCTTCAGATCGGAGACCGCGAGCTCGAGCGGCGTTGCCACAGCACCCCATTTCGATCAGACGGGCATAGCCACCGGCGCGTCACCCTGCATCTGAATGTCGTAGCCCCGCCCGTGCTCGCGGTCGATCAGTTGGACGATACCGTGACGCGGCACGGTCACGGCTCCACTGCAATGGGGAACGCGATAACCGAACCCACCATGCTCGTGGAGCACGCCACAGAACGGACACTCGATCACGACTGAGGGCTCGGTACTCCGCAGACTGCGGGTAACGCCCACCTTTTTGTCGTAGGAGGCCGTCTTGTAGGCGAAGAGTCGGAGCGGCTTGCCTAGCGTCTGCGGATAGTCGACCACAAGCCAGGTGCCGCAGCCTTTGCATTGGCCGTGCACGCCCTTCCGTGCCTCTCCGTTCCAACGAGTCACACACTTCGGGCAGGTGAGTTCTGTCGAGTTCAAGTTTGGCTCCTTTCGTCGGCGCGACACTACTGGGTCCACCAACACCCTCGAAACCCCCACTTCACGCGACGATCGATCCGAGGAGTGCGGCATGTTGCCGACCAGGAATGTCCGTAAGCCCGACCCCTCAGCGCGCCGAGTCAAGCGTGGAGTGAATTGCTGTGTACCCCTGTTCTCTAAGTGAGCGATCTGCGGCCTCGGTTTCGCCGCGCAGCATGGCGGTGTCTCCCGCAACCTGTTGCTCGGCGAGCAGGATCGCGCGGTGCCCGGCGTCAGATCATATGACGACGTGTGTTGCGAGGCCTTCGACGGACTGCGGAGTGACATCAGCGGTGTCGGCGCCCTTCGCGACGGAACATGCCGGTAACCCGGTCAAGCCAGCTTCGAGTGTGATGCGCGTCATCCGGAATGGAGGGCCGGTTCAATTCGAGATCGTCACGATGGCGTGCCCGCACCGACGCATCATCGCTCAGGGGTTCGAGCCAGATGATGCCGTTCTCGCGGATAAAGTAGTGGGACCGGCAGGCCAGGCCCGTGTTGCCGATCGAAGGGTTCAAAGTGACGGTGTCGCCGTCGAAGGTCAGCTTCCAGCGTTTCGGTCTCAGGGAGATGGTGACTTCTTCTCCGCATCCGCACGCGCACAGGTGGGACACGGTGGCGTACTCCGTAGAGACGTACAGGACTCCGGGTTCCATCTCGGCGAGCGGGGGAATGGTCTCGGTGAACTTGGGCTGCAGTCGCGTGATCAATCCGCTGCGACCTCGTTGAGCAGGTGGTTGCCATCGATCGTGAACAGCGAGTGGTGTTCGGCTTCGAGGTCGCGGTAGAAGCCGTTGAGCTTCTTCCACTTGATCACGGCCAGCGATGCGCCGAGTGCGTTGAGTTCGACGACTTGGATGTTGCTCGAGTAGATGTCCTCTCCGGCGTCGTTCAGAGGGATGAGGTCGCGTTCGTGCACGTGCTTGCGCACGCGTGGGGTGCTGGTGGTTACCCGCAGCGTTCCGCCGATCTGCTCGTTGTCGTCGAGGCTCAGCCCCATGCCCGTGTCGATGTAGCTGATACCCAGCTGCTCGAGCCGTTCGAGGAGCGCGTCTTTGCCGTCGAAGGCGTCCGTGCACAGGAAGACCATGTCGAAGCCGCTCAGATCGTCTGCGTTGTCCTTGCTCAGCCGCACCGGGTGCCGGGTGATGCGCTTGTGGGCGTGGTCGTAGATTCCGGCGAGGTAGTCGATCTTCAGCTTCTTCTCGCTGAGGTCGGCCTGGGTGGGGAAGCCTGGGCTGCGGTATGCGTTGTGCTGGATGAACTCGTCGTCGTCGTACAGGTGGATCTCGGCCACGCGGGTCTTGGCGACGAAGTCCAGCACGTAGGAGCCGGTGCCGCCGAGGCCGACGATGGCGATGCGCTGCCCCTTCAGGCGTGCGGCTGGCGCGAGGATCCCGGCGCGGCTGGAGGCGGTGTCCTGGAGGACGAACGGCGAGTCGTCTTCGACGTCCTGATGAACCGGGTACGTCCGGGCTGTCGCCGCAGGGTCGAGCGCGGCGGCACTGTCGGCCAGAAGGTGGGCGTAGTGGGTGAACTTGTGGTGGAAGTCGTCGTAGTGCCCAGAGTCGGGCTTGCTCGACAGGTACCAACTTGCGTTCAGGCCGTCGCCGATCGACTGGGCGTTGGGTCTGTTGACGACCGCGGTCAGGCGCTTCCCCGCGGCGTCGGCCGGGTAGTCGCCGGTGAAGTAGACGGTGTGGTCGCGCTGGATGGCTGTATCCCCGTCGAGGTCGAAGGGCGCGGAGAGGATGCCGTCGTGCTTGACCTCACCGAACTCGTTCACATACGGCACGTGCTTCACGCGGATGAATCCGTCGCTGGCCTCGATGTCGTAGCCCTCGTCGCGCAGCCGGCGCAGGTCGGCGCTACGAGCGATTGGTGCGTTCGACATTGAAGACCATCTCCTCCTTGATCCGCACGCTCTGCCCGGCCGCGAGGGTGCCCTCGCGGTTCTCTGCTGGGCCACGTCGGTAGGTGACGGTGAAGGCCTTGTCCTCGCCTTGCACACCGGGGAACGCCAGCCGAATGAGTTCCTCGTAGCTGATCGAGTCGCCGAAGACCTCATGGCGGCGCCCATTGATCATGATCTGGACGGGCTTGGGGTGGTGGTCGCCGGGGTGGCCGGCGTGCTCGCGGTTGTCCGCGTCTTCCAGAGCCATGGCGGCTCCTTCCTGTCGGATGCCACCGACTTTCGGCGACAATAGGAATGTATCAGCAAAGCGGCATTGCAGGACAACACGGTCACGGGCGTGTCACCAAAGCTTCACTCTGTGGCTAAACTCGGTCTCATGCTGACCTCAACGACTGACAATTGAGTTCATGAGCGACCAGCCCAACGACAGGGTCGAGCGGTTCGACACCGCCGGCCTCGCCCAGCTGCTACGCGAGCGCCGTAGCAGGCTCTCGCTCCGCCAGGCCGCCGCAGAAGCGGGGGTGTCCTTCTCGACATTTTCCCGCGTCGAAGGCGGATCCCAGCCCGACCTTGTCTCCTTCACCAAGCTCTGCGCATGGCTCGGGCTCCCGCCAAGCCAGTTCTTCACCCCGGTCGCGCAGCGGGAGACCGATCCGATCGACTCCGTGATTACGCACCTCTACGAGGACCGACGGCTCACTCAGGAGAACGCAAGCAAGATCGGCTCCGTCCTGCGCGACCTCTACAACGCTCTCGCTGCACCGGCACCCGAGTCGATTTTCGTCGCCTGCCACCTCCGGGCTGCCCCCTTGCTCCGGCCCGGGGTCTCCGAGCGGCTCAGCTCCGCGCTATCCGACATGGAGAACGAACTGGAACGGCTCGTCGCAGTCGGTGAGCTGTGACGCTGCCGCGGGGGTTCAAGGCAAACGCCGAGCGAGAAGCGACCCGTCTGCGCAACGAGCTCGACCTCAAGCCTTCCGATCCCTTGGACATGTTGCGGCTTGCTGAGCACCTCGGCGTAAAGGTCATCGCCGGGGACAGGCTCATCGAGAGATCACGTTTCGAGGAGCTTGAAGCGCTCCAAGTCGGTGTCTTCTCCGCGGCGACCTTCGAGGTACGCGGGCGCAAGGTAATCGTCACGAGCCCGCTTCAATCCTCCGGCCGGCTCAACAGCGACATTGCACATGAGCTCTCGCACATCCTCCTAAACCACACTCTCTCTGAGATCCGAGAAGTCGCCGGAGTGCCATTCCGAACCTGCCGTCCCGAGGAAGAAGAACAGGCGACCGCCTTCGGCGGGACGCTCCTCTTACCGCGACCACTCCTACTGTCAGCAGCCTGGCGCAATTCGGCACGACCAGAACTCGTGGCACAGCGCTACGACGTATCGCTCGACATGGCTCGCTTCCGCATCAATACCACGGGAGTCCAAAAGCAGGCGCAGCGCTCCCACTGACAAACCCCTGCAGGGAGACACGCAGAGAACGAGGCGGCGCTAATCCACCCACTCCTCGTCCGCGAGCGGAGCACCGTTCAATTCATCGCGGCGCGATCGCCAGTCCGGCAGGAATTGGTCCATGAGCGCTACGAAGCGCTCTCCATGGTTTCGTTCGTGGAGGTGCGTTAGCTCGTGGACGATGATGTATTCGAGGCAGCGCGGGTTCTTCTTGGCTAGCTCAGGGTTGAGCCAGATCGTGCGGGAGTGGGTAACGCACGTGCCCCACTTCGTCTTCATGCGTCGCACCACGATCTTGTCGGCCTCAACACCGATGATCGGCTCCCACTTAGCGAGCACGGGGGTCAGGGCAGCCTTGAGCTCACGGTGGTACCAGCGCTCCAGCGTCGCGCGTTTGCCGTCGCTGTCGGTTCCGGGCGGCGTGACCACCCAAAGCGTTTGTCCTTTTGTTTCGACGCGGAAGTTGCCGGAGATGCGGGAGGTGTCCAGGCGGTATCGCTGGCCCCAGACGTAGTGGGTCTCGCCGGATTGCATCTCGCGCTTGGTCTGACGGTCGGCGTTCTGCAGCTGCCCCCGTTGCCGTTTGATCCACGGCAGCCGCTGGATAACGGCTAGGCGAATCGTGTCCTCGCCAGTCGTCTCCGGGGCTGCGACGCGCACACGGCCGAGGGGCGGATAGACCGAGATATGCAGGTTCTTGATGTCCTTATAGACGACATCGACACCAACGCCTGCGACGGTGAGGTAGGCACTAGCGGTACTCATGGTGCTCCTTCAGAAGCTTCAGGAGCTCATCGAGCCGCTCGACTTCGAACCCGTCAGGCAGTTCACGTCGGAGCACTCGAGCCAGGGCGCGCTCCTTGATTGGGCTGCTTGCCCAGTCGTGTTCCTTGTTGTTCTGGATGACGTCGCTCAGGTACTCAACGTCGATGACGATGTCGCTCGGCCAGCTGAAGTCGACCAGTGCCCGACGAGCCGGCGTCGATGCCCAAGCAGGGTAGGCGGTGTCCGACTCCTTCTTGCCGACCTGAGCCGTCAGGGAGAGGAGGTCATTGAGGAAGTCGGCGTAGGCCTCGGCTTCCTCTCGGCGGCGCTCGATGATGGCGTCGAGCAGGGAAGACATCCGGTCGTAGTATTTCGGGTTCAATGCCCGTTCGTCCACAATGGTCTTGCGGACGTTGTTGATGATGGTCTCCGCCACGACGTCGGGGTTCTTGCGAATGCCCTCCGGCAACGTGTCGATAGCCCAGGCACCGCGATCGACGATCAACTGAACCAAGCCTTGGTCCAGAGTCGCCACCGTCTCTGACGGCTCAGCCAGGATGTAGGTGTCGAGCAGCGAACGCATACCTGCCTCGAACTGCTTCATGTCGATGTTCTCTCCAGCACCACGTTCGACCTCATTGCGGACGGCAACGTAGTGAGCGACCTCGCTTTTGATGGAAGCCGCTTCGACAGCCGTATAGCCAGCCGGCTCCATATCGTTCGCCAGGGCGCCGTATGCACGGACTAGCGATGCGACCGACTTGTACAGCTCGACACGCTTTGGCTCGTTGAGCTTGATCTGCTCCGCATCGCCAGGTTCGTGGGAGACGAAGTAGTGCTGGTCCTCCAGCGTTCCCTTCGGCGGAGCCACGGGTTCGCAGAGGGCACGAACCCGTTCCAGTGCCTCGTCCAGATCTTGTCGATCCTGTTCGGTGCGGTCCTTGAGCAGTCCCTCGATGTCTTCCTTGGCGTAGCCGTCGAGGGCGCCGGAGGTGTAGTCCGAGATGGCTTGATCCAGCGACTTGAACAGGTCGCGGTAGTCGATGACGTAGCCATACGTTTTGTCGTCACCGTCGAGGCGGTTGACGCGGCAGATGGCCTGGAACAGGCCGTGGTCCCGCATCTTCTTATCGATGTAGAGGTAGGTGGCGCTCGGAGCGTCGAAGCCGGTCAGGAGCTTGTCCACCACGATCAGCAGCCGCATCTGGCCAGGTTCCTCGATGAAGCGACGCTTGACGTCCTTCTCGAACTCCTCGATTCGCAGCACCGCCTGGTCTGCCGACTCGCGGAAGTAGTCCGCCAGCATCTGGCGGTAGATGTCGTATTTGATCAGCTCTTCGTTGTCGCCCGTGCCAGCGTCCTCTTTCGAGATCGAGGTAGCGGTCGGGACGTAGCTCGACACGATGGCGACCTTGTCCTTGAAGCCCGCCTGGACGAACATCTCGTAGAACTTGCATGCCTGGTAGACGCTCTCGCTCACCAGCATCGCGTTGCCGCGTCCAGACAGCAGGCGAGGCTCACGTTCGAAGTCCATCAGGATGTCCTGCACGATCATGGCGGCACGCGAACGAGCCGACACGACCTTCTGCATGGTGCCCCACTTCTTCTTGAGGCGTGCCTTGCTGAGGTCAGTCAGTCCCTTGGTCTTGATGTCAAACCACTTGTCGACTTGCTCCGGGCCGATCAGGTCCTGGTCGATGTTGCGAGCCGTGTAGCGCAGGTCGAGCACCACGCCGTCGCGGACAGCTTCATCGAACTTGTAGGTGTGGATGAACGAGCCGAAAGTCTCGATGCTTGTCATCTTGTCGGCCTTGAGCAGCGGCGTCCCGGTGAAGCCGATGAACATCGCTTCCGGCAGCAGGGCGGTCATCGCCTTGTGCAGCTTGCCGCTCTGAGTACGGTGCGCCTCGTCGACGAATACGAACAGGTTGCCCTTGGCCTTGAAGTCGGCCGGGATGCGGGAGCCCACCTCCTTGATGAACTCGTCGCTGTCGGTCTCGTCCGCGTCGTCAGTCTGGTCGCCAGAGCGGAACTTGTGGACGAGCGAGCAGAGCAACCAAGGCTGGCTCTGGTTGAGCTTGCCGATCAGGTCAGCGCCCGAAGTCGATCGATAGATCGACTCGTTGACGCCGCCGAAGACCTTCTCGATCTGCTCATCGAGTTCGGTGCGGTCGGTGATAATCAGCACACGGGCATCCGTCTGGTGCTCACGAATCCACTTCGCCAGCCAGACCATCGTCAGGCTCTTGCCCGAGCCCTGTGTGTGCCAGATGATGCCACCCTCGCGGCTGCGGACGCGCTCTTGAGCCGCCTTGACGCCGAAGAACTGGTTGTGTCGGGCAGTCTTCTTGACCCCCGAGTCGAACACGATGAAGTCGTGGATGATCTCCAGGAACCGATCCTTGGAGCACATCTGGAGCAGGGAACGGTCGAGCGGGTTCGGCTCCTCGCCGGACTCCTTCCACTCGAGCCAGTACTTCTCGGGCGTGTCGATCACGCCGTAGCGCAAGCCCTCGACGTCGTTGCCTGCGAACAGCAACTGGACGGTCGTGAAGAACGGCCGCACGAAGTGCTGCTTCTGGTTGCCGATGTTCTGGCGGATTCCCTCGCTGACGCTGACCCACGAGCGCTTCAGCTCGATCACGCCCAGTGCGATGCCGTTGATGTAGAGCACGATGTCGGGGCGCTTGGTGTGCTCGCCCTTGATGGTGACCTCCTCGGCCACCACGAAGTGATTGGCCTGCGGATTCTCCCAGTTGATCGGCCAAACCGTCTCGGTGGTCTCGCCGACGTCGCGCTTGACCTTGACGCCGTAGCGAAGCAGCTCGTAGAACTTACGGTTCGAGTCGTAGAGCCTCTGTCCATCCGCCAGAGAGGCGGCGGTCAAAAGCTGCGAAACCGCACGACGAATCAGCTCGTCGTCGTAGCCGCGCGCCTTCAGGTTCTGGATCAGCAGAGCCTCGTCAATGTTGCGGTTATCAAGATCCTCGCGGTTGCCGCCGTACTCGTAATCGAGCCGATCACGGAAGAGGGCCACGATGCGGTTCTGCGTCTTGCGTTCGATCTGACCTACGGTACCCATGCTGCGACCTCCTCGGTGAGACGCGTACGGCCGGTCAGCAGCTCCTGCATCATGCCCTGCTTGATAGCCCGAGCAGACTCGAGGCGACGTTCCAGGGCGGCGATCTCGTCATCGGCATCACTGAGAGCAGCGACAATCTGCCGCTGCTCATCGACATCAGGAAGCAGGAACATTCGTTCGCGAAGCATTCCAAAATGCCTGTTGTATCCGGTTGCCTCAACGGGGTTCAGTTCCAGTAAGTAGGCGATGAAGCGAATCTTGACTGCATCCGTGCGACGCGATCGAAGCACCTTCGTCCCATCTGCTCCTACGACGAAGACGAAGTCTACGAACTTGGTGATTGTCGTGTGGTCACCGAAGACCAGAAGTCCGTCTTGACCAGGTTGAATGGCCGGCAGGTCGGTGTCGACGTATCCGGCAACGTAGGCCTTCCCCTGGTCAATAACCGGAATCGTCCCCGACTCGCCGTACCGGCTTGCATCGACTCGCGAATTGCGAGTATTCACCGTTACAACAGCCTGTTCAAATGTCAGCGATGCCCATTCTCCAGAGAAGCCGTCAAGTCGGATCCGACCGGTCAGCAGTTCCTGCATCAGCCCTTGCTTGATCGCGCGCTTCTTATCGATGAGCTTCCGGAGCGAGGCAATCAGCTCGTCAGCATGCGACAGAGCCTCGACCACGCGCTCCTGCTCTGCGAGAGTCGGAGGCACGAGCAGTGGGATCGTACGCAAATGAGTGCCATTGAGGGAAGGCAGCGCACCGACAGCGACGAGTGAGCCGAATCGAAAGTTCGTAAGCGCATAGTGAACGAACCGCGAACTTGCGATCTGGCGGTCAACGACGAAGGCTGCCATGTTGTTGTCGATGCAACT
>NZ_JBQCIE010000057.1:0-53160 GCF_051954055.1 Humibacter sp.
CACACGCATGGCGGAACAGCCCTGGCTCATCGTCGGCCTCGGCAACCCCGGCGCGCAGTACGAGCGCACCCGCCACAACATCGGACAGCTGGTGGTGGACGAGCTCGCACGCCGCGCATCCGCCGTGTTCAAATCGCACACGACCAACGCGTGGGTCGCCGTGGGACGTATCGTCCCCGGCGGCCCTCGCCTGGTCCTGGCCAAGCCCAACACGTACATGAACGTGTCGGGCGGGCCTGTCGCGCAGCTCATGCGGTTCTACTCCCTGCAGCCGGAGAGGCTGATCGTGGTGCACGACGAGCTGGACATCCCCTTCGACACGATCAAGCTGAAGTCCGGCGGCGGCCACGGCGGGCACAACGGGGTGCGCGACATCGCCAGTGCCCTGCGCAGCGCCGACTTCACTCGGGTGCGGGTCGGTGTCGGCCGGCCGCCCGGACGCACGGATGCCGCCGACCACGTGCTCAGTCCGTTCACGTCCGAGCAGCGACAGGTGCTGCCGAGCCTGATCTCGGACGCTGCAGATGCCGTCGAGCTGGTCACGACGGACGGCCTGCTCGTGGCGCAGCAGAGATTCCACTCGCCATCCTGAGGTACGCGTTCACGGCGACCTCCTAGCCCGCGCCAGGCTGCTCCGAGGCATCCGCACAACGCCGTGGCATAGCGTCTTGAGTCATGCAGCTCTTCACGCGCGAGTGGGGCACGGGGGACCGGGTCGCGGTTCTCGTGCACGGACTGTTCAGCAGCTCGCGCACCTGGCACCGGCTCGGGCCCGCTCTCGCCGACGAGGGGTATCGAGTGGTCGCCGTCGACCTGGCCGGTCACGGGCAGAGCCCGCGGCTGGAGAACTACTCCCTCGCCGGACTCGTGCGGAGCATCGCCGACAGCGTTCCGCTCAGACCCGAGCTCGCGATCGGGCACTCTCTCGGCGGCCTCACGCTGTCGCGCCTGATCCGGCGGCTGCAGCCCGGTCGCGCCGTCTACATCGACCCGGCATTCCTCGGCACTCGGCTGCCGTGGTGGCAACGGGCAGGCGCGCCGATGCTGTTCCACAGCCTGCTCAACCGGCCGGCGAGAGCCGTCGCACGCAGCAATCCGCGCTGGCACAAGGACGACGTCGAGATCGAGGTGTCGGACTACGCGGCCTTCGACCGGCGCTTCTTCCGACGCTTCGGCGATGGTCGGGCGATGCCCTTGAGCGCACCCGACCGCATGGTCGTGCCGTCGCTCATGATGCTCGCGGACAGGTCACGACTGGTGAGTGCGACCATGGCCGACCGGATGCGCGGACTCGGCTTCGAGGTGCGCGTCGTCGCCGGTGCAGGGCACACCGTGCACCGCGACGACTTCGACGGGTTCCGGCGAGCACTGCACGGCTGGGTGTGACGCCTTCCGCGGCGCCCGAAGCGAGCGGGCCTTAGGCTTCGCAGATGGTTGCGATAACGCCGGTGCGTCCTGAAGACCACGCCGTATGGCGGGAACTGTTCAACGGCTACCTCACCTTCTACGAGGAACAGCTGGACGAGGCGACAATCGACGCACTGTTCGCGCGGGTGCTCGCGTCAGACATCCACGGCGCGCTGGCGCGGGATGACCAGGGGCGGCCGATCGGTCTGGTCCACTGGCTGACCCACGCTTCCACCTGGTCGATCGCCGACTACTGCTACCTCGAGGATCTCTACGTCGACGCGACCGCTCGTCGCAGCGGAGCGGGCGCTGCGCTCGTCGAGCACGTTCGTGTCTGGGCCAAGGAGAACGGGGCGGCGAAGGTCTACTGGCTCACCGCCGAGTCGAACGCGACGGCGAGGTCGCTCTACGATCGCGTTGCGGAGCGGACCGGATTCATCCACTACGAGATCGCCCTCTGAATCCGCCCGATTCCACGAAACCTGCCCAGCGCCCGCCCAGGCGCGATCGGGTACCGTACCGGAGGAACGACGGCAGCACGTCGCTCCCCGGACGAGACGCGCCGTACCCGGATCCGACGACGACGCTCGGGAGAGCATCGTGGACATTCTCATCCAGGTCGTCGGCTCGCTACTCGTTCTCGCGGGGTTCGCGCTCGCGCAGTGGGGCGTGCTGAATCCGAAGTCGCCGACCTATCTCGTTCTGAACGCGGTAGGCTCCGGCATCCTCGCCGTCGATGCCGTGGTCGAAGCGCAGTGGGGATTCCTGCTGCTGGAAGGCGTGTGGGCGATCGTCTCGCTGGTGTCGCTCGTCGGCGTGCTGCGTGCTCGGCGCGTCGATGCCACTCGCTGACCGGGCTGCAGAATCACGCTGCCGCCGCCGGGAGTCGTCTCTCAGCGCCCGTGCGCGGCGAGGATCTGGTCGAGGTCGATGTGGCCGAGCAACTGGGTCCAGTCGAGCTCGCGGGCGACGTCCTCGACGTCCTCCTCGGCGTAGACCCTGCCGTTTCGGTGCACGACCACACCCTCGGGGATGATCGCATTCAGCTCGGCGAGCACGGCGTCGTTCACCGCCTCGGTGTCGAAGTCCGCGCCATAGCGCGCGTAGACATCGGCGGGAACGGTGTAGTCGATGGTCGTGATCTCGGTCGCCATGTGGCGAGCCTAATCACGCTGCCCCGCACCCACACCGGGCGGTGCGGGGTGCGGGGCAGCACACGGCGTCAGGCCTGCAGTGCGGCCTGAAGGTCGATCGTGATCGTCACGGTGTCGCCGAGGAGCATGCCGCCGGTCTCGAGCGCCGCGTTCCAGGTGAGGCCGAAGTCCTCACGGTTGACGACGGTCTTCGCGCTGGCGCCCGCCTTGTAGTTGCCGTAGGCATCCGCCCCGAAACCACCGAAGTCGAATTCGAAGGTGACGGGCTTGGTGATGCCCTTGATGGTCAGGTCGCCGTCGACGAAGAAGTCGCCGTTCTCGACGCGGGCGCCGGTGGAGACGAAGTCGATGGTCGGGTAGGTCTCGGCCTCGAAGAAGTCGCCGGTGCGCAGGTGGCCGTCGCGGTTCGGGTCACCGGTGGAGATGGATGCCACCTCGGCGCTGGCGGTCACGCTGGCCTCGAGCGGGTTGGCGGGCGTGACGAACGTCGCCTGGAACTTCTCGAACTTGCCCTTCACCTTGCTGATCATCAGGTGACGGATGCTGAATCCCACCTCGCTGTGCGCGGGGTCGATCACCCAGGTGCCCTCGCGGTAACCGGGAATCTCGAGCGTGGTCGTGGCGGTGTCGGTCATGGTTCTCCTCGTGAACGAATGAAGGAAGAAGGATGTGCGAGCCGGTGCCGCACACGTATGCAAACGCATCGGCTTCGGCTCTATTCCCGTTACCCCGAAAAAGTTCGTCGTGCCCTGTCTCTACACTGGACCGAGTGATCCTCGAGGGCTTGACCGGGGCGCTTTCGCGCGCCCAGACATTCGCTGACGCCCTCGCCTACGCGAATCGCGACGCGGACTTCTCGGTGACGAGCGGCCTCCGCGTTCCTCTCGCGGCGGCGCTGCTCGGCACCCGTCCCGCCGACAAGCAGGTGCTGCTCGTCGTCACCGCCACCGGGCGTGAATCGGAGGCGCTGCGCTCCGCGCTGGGGTCGGTCGCACCGCACGCCGAGGTGGTCGAGTTCCCGGCGTGGGAGACGCTGCCGCACGAACGGCTGAGCCCGAGCGCCGAGATCGTCGGCAAACGACTGGCTGCGCTGCGAAGGCTCTCGACCTGGACGCCGGATGCCGGGCATCCGCTCGTCGTCGTCGCCTCCGTGCGGGCAGCGCTGCAGCCGCTGGCGGCAGGGCTCGACCGACTCGAGCCGATCGTGCTGGCCGAGGGCAGCAGGGGCAACGACCTCACCGGCATCTCCTCGCGGCTCGTCGACCTGGCGTACGCCCGCGTCGACATGGTGACGCGGCGCGGCGAGTTCGCGGTGCGCGGCGGCATCCTCGACGTGTTCCCGCCGACCGCCGAGCACCCGGTGCGGGTGGATTTCTTCGGCGACGAGGTCGAGCAGATCCGCGCCTTCTCGGTGGCGGACCAGCGCTCGCTGCAGCACGACGTACCGGAGGTACAACTGGCTCCAGCGCGCGAGCTGCTGCTGACGGATGCCGTGCGGCAGCGCGCGGCGGAGATGGCGCACGAGTTCCCAGGCCTCGAGCAGCTGCTGACGAAGGTGGCGGAGGGCATCCCGGTCGAGGGAATGGAATCGCTGGCGCCCGCGCTGGTCGATCGTCTCGTGCCGCTCACGGAATACCTGCCGGACGGCGCTGCCGTCGCCGTGATGGGACCGGAACGCGTGGCCGCGCGCGCGGTGAGCCTCGCGGAGACGAACCGCGAGTTCCTCGAGGCGGCGTGGAGTGCCGCAACGGTGGGTGCCGCCGCGCCGATCGACCTGGCCTCAGGTGACTTCCTCTCGCTGCGGCAGCTGCGCGACGCCGCACAGCTCAGCCGGCCGGGGGAGCGGGCGCCCGATCACCCGTGGTGGACGTTCTCCAGCTTCGACACCGGGGGAGCGGAACCCGTGGCGCCGATCTCGGAGCAGTCGGTGGAAGACCTCGTCGAGTCGGCGGGCGACTACGTGCGCGTGGCCGCCGAGGCCGTCCCGAGCTTCGCCGGGAACGTGGACGGCGCGGTCGGCCACGTGGGTCAAAGGCTGTCGGAGGGCTGGCGGGTCGCCGTCGTCGCCGAGGGACATGGCCTCGTGGAGCGGGCGGTCGACGTGCTCTCCGAGCACGGCGTCGCGGCACGTCAGGTGGAGGACTACCCGGCGGATGCCGAGAGCGGCGTCGCCTACGTGCTTGCGGCATCCGTCGAGCAGGGCTTCGAGCTGCCGGAGGCGAAGCTCGCCCTGATCGGCGAGACCGAGTTCTACGGCCGGACGATCGGCTACGACTCCCGGCAGGTGAAGAAGCTCGGCGTCCGGCGCAAGAACGTGGTGGACCCGCTGCAGCTGAAAGCGGGCGACTTCGTCGTGCACGAGACGCACGGCATCGGCAAGTTCGTCGAACTCGTGCAGCGCGAAGTCTCCTCGGGCGGCCGCAATGCGGTGAAGTCGAAGCGCGAGTACCTGGTGCTGGAGTACGCGCCATCGAAGCGCGGATACCCCGGCGACAAGCTGTACGTTCCGACCGACCAGCTCGATCTGCTCAGCCGTTACGTCGGCGGCGAGGCGCCGCAGCTGTCGAAGATGGGCGGTAGCGACTGGTCGCAGGCGAAGGGGCGCGCCCGCAAGGCGGTTCGCGACATCGCCGTCGAGCTCGTCAAGCTGTACTCGGCGCGGATGGCCTCGAAGGGCCACGCGTTCGGGCCGGACACGCCCTGGCAGCGCGAGCTCGAGGAGGCGTTCCCGTTCGTGGAGACGCCCGATCAGTTGCAGACCATCGACGAGGTGAAGGCCGACATGGAGCGGCCGATCCCGATGGACCGCCTGATCTCCGGCGACGTCGGCTTCGGCAAGACGGAGATCGCCGTACGCGCCGCGTTCAAGGCCGTGCAGGACGGCAAGCAGGTGCTCGTGCTCGTTCCGACCACTCTGCTCGTGCGGCAGCACTTCGAGACGTTCCAGGAGCGCTTCGCCGGGTTCCCGGTGCATCTGCGCCAGCTCAGCCGCTTTCAGAGCGACCGCGAGGCGAAGGAGGTCATGGACGGCCTCGCCGATGGCACGGTCGACGTCGTGATCGGCACGCACCGGCTGCTGTCGAAGAACCTCGTCGTGAAAGACCTCGGGCTCGTGATCGTCGACGAGGAGCAGCGCTTCGGTGTCGAGCACAAGGATGCCCTCAAGAAGCTGAAGACGAACGTCGACGTCCTCGCGATGAGCGCGACGCCCATCCCGCGAACGCTGGAGATGGCGGTGACCGGCATCCGCGAGATGTCGACGCTGGCGACGCCGCCGGAGGACAGACATCCGATCCTCACGTTCGTCGGTCCGTACTCCGACAAGCAGGTGGCGGCCGCGGTCCGACGCGAGCTGCTGCGCGAGGGACAGGTGTTCTTCGTGCACAACCGGGTGTCGAGCATCCAGCGCATCGCCGCCCAGCTGGCGGAGCTCGTTCCCGAGGCGCGCATCGCTGTGGCGCATGGGCAGATGAACGAGCACGTGCTGGAGCAGATGGTCGTCGACTTCTGGGAGCGCAAGTTCGACGTGCTCGTCTCCACGACCATCATCGAGACCGGGCTCGACATCGCCAACGCGAACACGATCATCATCGACCGTGCCGACAAGTACGGTCTGTCGCAGTTGCACCAGCTGCGAGGCCGCGTGGGGCGCGGTCGCGAGCGCGCGTACGCGTACTTCCTGTGGGATGCCGACAAGCCGCTCTCCGAGACCGCCCACGATCGCCTCTCGACCATCGCGGCCAATAACGAGCTGGGCAGCGGCATGCAGGTGGCGCTGAAAGACCTGGAGATCCGGGGCGCAGGCAACCTGCTCGGTGGAGAGCAGTCGGGGCACATCGCCGGGGTGGGCTTCGATCTGTACCTGCGGATGATCGGTGAGGCCGTCGGCACGTTCCGCGGCGAGGTCGCCGAGGGGCAGACCGAGCTGCGGCTGGAGCTGCCGGTGGATGCGCACATCCCCGAGGAGTACGTCGACTCCGAGCGGCTGCGGCTCGAGGCCTACCAGAAGCTGTCGGCGGCATCCGGTCCGAATGCGAAGCCGGATGCCATCGACCTCGTACTCGAGGAGCTCACGGACCGCTACGGCGAACCGCCGGAGGCCGTCACGAACCTGATGTCGGTGTCCCGCCTGCGTCGCCGTGCGCAGCAGGCCGGGCTCTCGGACGTCGTCGCCATGGGTTCGAACCTGCGCATCGCGCCGGCCGAACTGCCAGACTCGCTGCAAGTGCGACTGCAGCGCATGTACCCGAAGTCGCGCATCGTGGCCGCACAGAAGGTGCTGCTGGTGCCCCTGCCGGTCACGGACGGGGAGCCGCTTCCGGATGCCGACCTGATCGCCTGGGTGCGCGGTCTGCTGGACGCGATCTTCCCGCAGCCGGAGGTGGCACAGACGGAGGACGCCGCCGCGAGCTAGGCGGCGCGACGAATCCTCCAGCGGATCCGCCTTCGTCCGCGAGACTGCATGCCCGCCCCGAGACAGTGGGTAATACCTGCAGTCTCGGGGCGGCTTTGCAGTCTCACGAAAGGCGATGGGTGCGCCATCGCTAGCGTGGAGTGCGTGACCTTCACCCCCGCACCCTCGTTCACGACGCGTCCGACGCTGCACGGCACGTTCGGCATGTCGGCCTCCACGCACTGGCTCGCCACGGCGGCCGCTCAGTCCGTGCTGGAGCGCGGCGGCAACGCGTTCGATGCGGCGGTGGCCGCCGGCTTCGTGCTGCACGTCGTCGAGCCGCACCTGAACGGGCCGGGCGGCGACCTCACGGGGCTGTTCCGTGTGTCGGGCGGCGAGGTCCGGGTGCTGATGGGACAGGGCCCGGCTCCGGCCGGTGCGACGCTCGAGCACTACCGCGACGTCGAAAGGCTCACGGAGGTTCCAGGCGCGGGCGCGCTCGCCGCAGCCGTTCCGGGATCCGTGGATGCCTGGCTCTGGCTGCTCGCGGAGCACGGCACCTGGGAACTGTGCGAGGTGCTCGGGTACGCGATCGACTATGCCGAGCACGGGCATCCGGTGCATCAGAACGTCGTGACCACTATCGAGCGCATCCGGGAGCACTTCGTCGGGCACTGGCCGACGTCTGCCGCACTCTGGCTGGATGCCGACGGCAACCCTCCCGTGCCGGGTGCGCTGATCGTGAATCCTGCATATGCTGCGGTGCTGCGGCGACTCGTCGAGGCATCCGAAGGGGCGGGGGAGCGCGGTGAAGCCCGCACCGATCGCATCGCCGCGGCGCGGCGGGAGTGGAAGTCGGGATTCGTCGCGCAGGCGGTCGAACGATTCGTGCGGCAAACCCACCGCCACAGCGACGGACGCGATCATGCGGGGGTGATGCGGGCATCCGATCTCGCCGCATTCAACGCGAGCGACGAGGATGCCGTGAGCTACGACTTCCGCGGATGGCGCGTGCACAAGACGGGCCCGTGGGGGCAGGGCCCTGTGCTGCTGCAGATGCTTGCGATCCTCGACGCGTACGGACGCCTGCACTCGCTCGACGACGAGCACCTCGATCCGTCGACCGCGTTCGGCATCCACGTGATCGCCGAGGCGGAGAAGCTCGCGCTCGCCGACCGCGACGCCTGGTACGCCGACCCGGCCTTCGTCGACGTTCCGTTGTCGACGTTGCTCTCCAGGGAGTACGCCGAGTCCCGTGCCGGCCTGATCGAGGAGACCGCGAGCGCCGAACTGCGACCGGGCGCACCGGAGGGGCGTCCGCCGCAGCTGCCGCCCCTAGCGACCGGAGCGGGCAAGGACGGACTCGAAGAATCCGATGCCGTGCCAGGAGACGACCGCGCCGCGGGTGTCGGCGAGCCGACCGTCGACCGGCACGGCCAGACCCGGGGAGACACCTGCCACCTCGACGTGGTGGACCGGTGGGGCAACGTCGTCACGGTGACGCCCTCTGGTGGATGGCTGCAGTCGTCCCCGACGATCCCCGAGCTCGGCTTCTGCCTCGGCACACGGCTGCAGATGGCCTGGCTCGACGAGAGCGTCCCCACCGTTCTGCGACCCGGTTCGCGCCCGCGCACGACCCTGTCGGCGACGCTGATCACGCCATCCGTGCCGGGGGAGGCCGAGCACGTGCTGACGCTCGGAACGCCCGGCGGCGACCAGCAGGACCAGTGGCAGCTGCCGGTGCTGCTTCGGATGCTCGTGGGCGGCTGGAGCGCGCAGGCCGCGATCGACGCCCCCACGTTCCACACCACCAGCCACATCTCCAGCTTCTGGCCGAGGGAGTGGGAGCCCGCGGGCCTCGTCGTGGAGGAGCGGATCGGCCCGGATGTGATCGAGGAGCTGCGGAGGCGCGGACACCGGGTCACGGTCTCCGGCCCCTGGACACTCGGCCGACTCAGCGCCGTCGGGATGGAGCCGTCGGGGGCCGGAACGGAGTCGCCGCGGGTCTTCTGGGCGGCCGCCAACCCGCGCGGGGCGCAGGGTTACGCCGCCGGTCGCTGATGCGTCAGCGGCGATAACGTCGACACCATGCCAGACATCGAATACCGCACCCTCGGACCCTCCGGCCTCGTCGTCTCCACCGTCGGCCTCGGCTGCAACAACTTCGGCCGCGCCGACACACGCACCGAGACCCAGGAGGGCACGAACGCGGTGATCGATGCCGCCGTGGACGCCGGCATCACGCTCTTCGACACCGCCGACATCTACGGCAGAGAGCCGGGGCTCAGCGAGGTTCTGATGGGCAACGCCCTGCGCGGGCGACGCGACAAGGTCGTGCTCGCCACGAAGTTCGGCATGGACATGCGGGGTGCGAACGGACCGGACTGGGGCGCGCGCGGCTCGCGCCGCTACGTACGGCTGGCGGTCGAGGCATCCCTCTCCCGGCTGAAGACGGACTGGATCGACCTCTACCAGCTGCACGCTCCCGATCCGGCGACGCCGATCGAGGAGACCCTCGACGTGCTCGACGACCTCATCGCCGAGGGCAAGGTGCGCTACATCGGGCACTCGAACCTGACGGGCTGGCAGATCGCCGACGCCGAATACCAGGCGGTGCTCCACGGGCATCCGAGGTTCGTCTCGGCGCAGAACGAGTACAACCTGGTGCACCGTGGGGCGGAGCGCGAGGTGCTCCCCGCTGTTCGGCACTTCGGGCTGGGGTTCCTGCCGTTCTTCCCGCTCTACAACGGTCTGTTCACCGGCAAGTTCTCCCGCAAGGGAGGCCCCGACGACAGCCGTATCATGCGGCAGCGGCGGCACATCCTCGAGGAGGCGCCGTGGGATGCTCTGGATGCCTACCAGCGGTTCTGCGACGAGCGCGGCATCACGATGCTGCAGGCCACGTTCGGCTGGCTGCTCGCGCAGCCGGCCCTGACGAGCGTGATCGCGGGCGCGACCACGCCTGAGCAGGTCATCGCGAACGCGGAGGCCGGGGGCGCCTGGCGTCCATCCGAGGAGGATGCCGCCGCTGTCGCGGAGCTGTTCCCGGCTTAGCCGCCGCAGCCTCGACATGACAGATCGCGCTCTCCCGCCGGGGACATGCCGTTCTGGCATGTTCCCAGGCTGATGTCCTGTTCACGCCACGGCAACGTGACATTGACGTCGGCACCAGCTGTATTACTGTGTCTAATACAGCTGGTACAGCGGAACGGAGGCGCGAATGATGCAGATCGCCATCGATCCGCTGTCGGAGGTTCCGCTCTACCAGCAGCTGCGCGACCGCATCGTGGAGGGCATCGCGACGCGCGAACTCGAGCCGGGCGCCCCGCTGGCATCCGTTCGTCAGCTCGCCATGGAGTTCGGCATCAACCCGGCGACCGTGGCCAAGGGCTATGACCTGCTGCGGGCCGAGGGCCTGCTCACCACCCATCGCAGCTCCGGCTCGATCGTCGCGCCCGACGCTCTGCGCGGCTGGAACGACGAGCTCGAGCAGTCCTGGCGGTCGCGCCTGCGCACGCTCGTCGCCGAGGCGATCGCGCACGGGGCCGACACTGCTCGGCTCTCCGTGCTTCTCGACGAGGTGCTCGTCGAGTTCGACCATCCTGACCACTCCCAGACCGACGCAGAAAGGGGAGGGTCATCGTGACGGCCTTCGCCATCGTGTTCACCATCGCCGTCACGACGGTGATCGCCGCGCTCCTGCTGGCGATGCCGTCGATCGTGCGCCCCACACTGCCGCTCGGTGTCAGCGTGCCAACCGAGCGGGTCGGCGATCCTGCTGTGCGAGGGGCCGTGCGGCTCTACCGATGGTGCATCGCGATCGCCTGGCTGGTCTGCGTCATCGTCGGCGTGATCGGCGCGCTCGTCATCCCGGCTCTGGCCGTAGCGATCATGCCGCTCGTGTTCCTCGTGCTGTCGTTCCTCGCCTACGTCACCGTGCGACGCCGCATCCTCGCTGCCAAGCGCGGCGGCGGGTGGTACGCGGGCAAGCCGACGCGACTGGTGGCGGATGCCTCACCGCGCGACCCGGGGCATCCACCGATCGGCTGGCTGCTCGCGTCGCTTGCCGTGGTGTGCGCGGTCGTGGCGCTCGGCATCACCGTCTACGCGTCGCTGCCCGACATCGTCCCGGTCCATTGGGGAGGAGGGGGTCACGTCGACCGCACGGCCCCGAAGTCCGTGTGGAGCGTCTTCAGCCTTCCGATCGTCGCGGGTGCTCTCTCGGTCGGGCTGTACGGGATGTCGTGGATCACGAGATCGAACGGCGGACGCCCCGTCGCCTCGGACACCCCTGAGCAGGCTGCCATGCGGGCGGATGCCCAGCGGCACCTCGCCTCCACCGGCCTCGGCGTCCTGTCGCTGGCTCTCACGCTCGGTCTCGGCGTCGCCGCCGCGACGTCATGGCTGGCCCCGTCGTCACCCGGCATCATGTTCGCCTCGATCGGGCTCACGCTGATCCTCACGCTCGGTGCCGCTGTGGCGATCGTCGTGACGTACGCCAGGGCCATGTCACACGCCAATGCCATGGCGACGGCCGGTCGCGATGCCGCGGCCGTGAATCCCGCCACGCATCCGGCACCTTCGCCGAGGGCGGAGGCTCCCGACGACGACCGCTACTGGAAGCTGGGCGTGCTCTGCGTCAACCGCGACGACCCCGCCACCTTCGTGCCCAAGCGCTTCGGCGTTGGCTGGACCATCAATCTCGGCAGCCCCGGCGGCATCGCGTTCGGCCTCATCGCCGTCGTCGTGGTCGTCGGCTCGCTGGTCGCCTCCATGGTGGCCGGCGCGACGCGCTGAGCCCCAAGCATCCGCTCCAGCGAAAGGTCGTTCGTCGTGAGTTCTCCCGCTGAGTCCTCGCCGTTCCCCACCCGGGTGCCGTGGATCCCCGTCACGGCGTTCGTCGTGATCGCGTTCGGTCTCGCCTTGCTGATCGCTCTGCCGCTGTGGCTGAGCGGGCGAGGACTGGCGACCCCGGGCGCCACCTTCCTCATCAGTGGCATGATGTACGCCCCGGCCATCGCCGCCCTGGTCGTCGCGTTCTTCATCCAGCGACCGCGGCCGCGTCCGCTCCCCGAATACCTGGGACTCTGGCCGCTGCGTCCGGTGAAGCGGGTGATCGGCATGACCCTGATCGGACTGTTCGGCAGCATGCTGCTGGTCATCGTCGGTGTTTTCGTCTCCGCGGCGTTCGGTCTCGTGCACCTGGACCTCGTGCACTTCTCCGGCTTCCAACGACTGCTCGAGGTCTCCTCGCACGGCCGGTCGATCCCTGTGCCGATCGGTCTCCTCGTGCTGATCCAGCTCGTCTCGCTCCCGTTCGGAGCCCTGTTCAACGCGTTCGCCACCATCGGCGAGGAGCTGGGTTGGCGCGGCTGGTTGTTGCCCAGCCTGCGACCGCTCGGCACCTGGCCCGCTCTCATCATCACGGGCGCCGTGTGGGGGCTGTGGCACTCGCCGGTCATCCTTCTCGGGTACGACTTCGCCCAGCCGAATGCGCTCGGCGTTCTGATGATGGTGGGTGGATGCGTATTCGTCGGCATCCTGTTCGGCTGGCTGCGCCTGCGCAGCGGCTCCGTCTGGCCGTCCGTCTTCGCTCACGCCGGCTTCAACGCGGCCGGCGGATTCCTCGCCCTCGTCGCCGCAGCCGGCACCACGGTGAGTCCTGTGATCGTCGGCCCGCTGGGGCTGGTGCCGTGGGCCATCGCGGCCGTGATCATCATCGTGCTGGGCCTCGCCGGGCAGTTCAAGAAGCAGCCGCGCCTCGTGCGCAAAAAGCCGCTTCCCGAGTGGGCGCCGCCGACCGATGCACCGGCGAGCCGCTGAATCGTTCGCGAGCCCGGATGCGTGCCTCAGGCGTGTGGATGCAGCCGGCGGTAGCGTCGCGCCAGAGCCGCGACCGCGATGCCGCCGGCCACGATCGAGACGGATGACCCGAGCAGCACCGCGAGCACGCCCTCGTCGCGCACCTCGGCGATCTTCTCGAACGCCAGCTCGTTCATCAGCAGCGAGACCGTGAATCCGATGCCGCCGAGCGCCGCCACCACGAGACCGTCGACCATCCCGGTCGACTGACGACTAGCCCGTGGGCCGATCCGCCCGCCGATCCAGCCGCCCACCGTGATGCCGACCAGCTTGCCCACCGGCAGCGCCACGAGGATGCCCCAGAACGCCGGCGACAGCCGGTCGACGGGCACGGCGGGAATGGCCACGAGGGCCGCGGAGAACGCGAACAGCGGAAGAACCAGCCCGTTCGACCACGGCTCCATGGCGTGTGCCGTTCGCCGCGCGGGCTCCCTCGACATGACGAGACCAAGCACGACGCCCGCGATCGTGGCGTGAACGCCCGACGCGTGCACGAGCATCCAGGTCAGGATGCCCACCAGCACCATCAGCACCGCCACCGGTCCGCGAAGGCGGCCGCGGAGCATGCGGCTCAAGAGTCCGAACGCGACGATGCACACGACGGCTAGGCCGAGGTCGACGAGGTTGGGGTCGGAGGTGAAGAACACGGCGATGATCACGATCGCGATCAGGTCGTCGAGCACGGCGAGTGCGAGCAGGAAGACCCGGATGCGGTGTGGAAGGCCGCGACCGAACACGGCGAGCACCCCGAGTGCGAACGCGATGTCGGTCGCTGTCGGCACCGGCCATCCGGCCTCGTAGCCGCTGCCCGCGGTGAAGGCGAGGTACACCAGGGCGGGCGCGATGACGCCGAAGACAGCCGCGATGGCGGGATGCAGCGCCTTCTGCCACGAGCTCAGCTCACCCACGGTCAGCTCGTGCCGCAACTCGATCGCGACGATGAAGAAGAACACGGCGAGCAGGCCGTCGCTGATCCAGGCGCCCACGCTCAGATCGAGGTGCAACGAGGCCGGACCGAACGAGGCGGATTTCACCTCCTGGAGCACCGACCCGAACGCCGTGTTGGCGAGCACCAGGCCGAGCACGGCTGCGCCGAGCAGGATGCCGGCCGCGGCGCGCTCCGACCGGATCAGGCTCATGCTGCCGGAATCGGCGTGACCAGGCAGAACACGTGCCCGTCCGGATCGTGCAGCACGGTCTGCCGTTCGCCCCACGGCTCATCGTTCGGGCCGTGCACCACTTGAGAGCCGGCCGCGACGACCGCAGCGGTCGCCGCATCCACGTCGTCGACGGCGAACGTCGCCGCCACGCCGAGCTCGGACGGCGCAGGGGTCCGCTGGTGCAGCATGAGCTCCACGTCGCCTGCTCTGAGCCGTGCGACCTCGTCGTTCGACCACAGCCGGCGCAACCCGAGCGCATGCTCGTACACGGCCAGCGACCTCTCCAGATCCGAAACCGACACGATGATCCGTCGCACAGTAGTCCCAGTGGTCACACGAATAGCGTAGGGGGCGCCGGGGACATGACCTCGGGCCTGACAGGAGAGCCGATGACAAGCGCGCAGTCGCGACTGGATGCGTTCGCGGATGCCATGGCATCCGTTCTCGACAAGTGCGTCTGGTCGCAGACCATGACCCACGAGACGCTCGTGCCGTACCTCATCGAGGAGACGTACGAGCTCGTGGATGCGATAGAGGCGGGCACCACGGAGGAGATCATCGAGGAGCTCGGCGACGTGCTGTGGCAGGTGGCGTTCCATTCCGAGATCGCCTCGCGCACGGCAGGGGAGCGGTTCGACATCCAGGACGTCGCGGCTCACGTGACCGAGAAGATGGTGCGGCGGCATCCGCACGTGTTCGGCGACGAGGTGGCGGAGACGCCCGAAGAGGTGCTCCGGCTGTGGACTGCCGCAAAGGCTGCCGAGAAGCGTCAGCGCGACAGCGTGCTGGACGGCATACCGCAGGGGATGCCCGCCCTCGCGCTGGCGGACAAGGTGATCGGCCGTGCCGCTCGGGTCGGCGTCGAGGTGGATGCCACCGCCGGCGCGATGGCGGGCATCGACGACGAATCAGAGCTCGGTGCCCTGTTGCTCGGCATCGTCGCGGCCGCGCGCGACCGGGGTCTGGACGCCGAGCGCGCACTCCGCTTGGGCGTCAGGTCGCTGCAGGACGACATCCGCGCCGCGGAGCTCGATTCGCTCTGAGGCGCGGCATCACACGTGGTTCGTCAGTCGTCCAGGCGGCGTCGGAGTTCGGCGTTCTCGGCGCGCAGTTTGAGCACGCGTTCGACGCCGGCCAGGTTGATGCCGTCTTCCTGCAGCGCGGCGACCTCACGGATGGTGGTGATGTTGTCGTCGCTGTAGCGGCGAGTACCGCCTTGCGTGCGTGCGGGCTTGACCAGACCCTTCTCCTCGTACAGGCGTAGCGTCGCCGCGGGGAGGTCGGCGAGTTCGGCCGCTACCGCGATGCTGTACAGGGGCGTGTCCCCTGCCCGGTCCGTCATCCTCAAAGTTTGCTGTTAAACGGAAGGATTGTCAAGCTGGTGATGTATTAAATCTGTGTCAGGTGCTGTAGGTAACCTTCTTCGGAGAAGGGAGGCTTCAAGTGCAGGGCGGGACCGAGACCGCGACGGCAGGGTTCGCAGACCTGATCTGCTCCGATCCGGAATGGCTGGAGGCCGAGTTCGCGGCTCTGGTCGGCCGCACCGGCTTGGAGCCTCCCGTGCGCACCGGAGTCACCCGGCCGCGGTCGGCGACCTGTGGCCGCGCCCCGGACGCGCCCGTTCCGGGCGGATGGAAGGCACCTCGTGCGCGAATCCGCGCGGTGGCCCGCTGCCCTCCGAAGCCATGGACACCTGCGAGGCAGTTCATGGACACACACACGACGAAAGGAGTTCAGACCATGGCCATGTCGTTCGATCCTTTCAGCCAGCTGGACCGAATCGCGCAGAGCCTCTTCGACACCAGCCGCCAACCGCGCATGATGCCGGTCGACCTCTCACGTGAAGGCGACAGATACCTGCTGAACGCGGACCTGCCCGGCATCGACCCCGGGTCCATCGATGTGGACGTCGATGGGCACCTGCTGACCATCCGCGCCCAGCGGTCGTCGGGAGACCACACGAACGGCCGGTGGCTGTTGCAGGAGCGTCCCTTCGGCGGCTACCTTCGGCAGTTCACCATCGGCGACGACGTCGACACCGACGGCATCAGCGCGAGCTACGACAACGGCGTGCTCAGCGTCCTGATCCCGATCGCCGAACACGCGAAGCCGCGCAAGGTCAGCGTCGAGTCGGCTCCCGCGGAAGCGAAGGCCGTCACCGCCTGAACGCAGTCGGCGAGTTGGCTCCACCGCGGTGAAGGACGGACCGCATGAGGCGGACGACACGCCACACTCGCTGCGAACCAAGGGCGGCCTCCCTGCAGGGGAGGCCGCCCTTCCGCTGCACCACGATTCGCGCAAGCGAGGACACACGGCCGGGGTGAGGTGGAGATTCGGTTGCTCGTCGCCTCACGCGCTTGCGTGAGCGTCGGTCGTCTCCACCTCGGCGACCCGCTCCTCGGCTCGGCGCCCGGGCATGAGCACCACCGCGACGAAGAGCACCGCGGCGACCACGGCGATCGCCGCGAACACGAGGTGCACCGCATCCGCGAGCTGAGGGCCGTGCGGTGTGCCGTCTGCTCCGACTGTCGTGTTCGCGTTCACCACCGCGCCGAACACGGCCACGCCCACGGCAGAGCCGATGGACCGGGCGAACATGTTCGTTCCGGTCACCATGCCGCGCTCCTGCCAGTCGACCGAGGTCTGCGCGGCGATCAGGGTCGGCACCGCCGTGAGTCCCATACCGGCACCGATCACGAAGCAGATCACGCCGACCAGCCAGATGTTGCTGCCGACGCCCAGCGTGAGCAGCAGCACTGCGCCCGCGACGACGACGCCCGAGCCGATCACCGCCGTCCAACGAAATCCGATACGCAGGTAGAAGCGCCCGGCGATCGACGCCGTCAGCGGCCAGCCGACCGTGAGCGCGGCGAGCGCGAAACCGGCGATCAGGGCGCTCACGCCCAGCACGTTCTGCGCGTAGATCGGCACATACGTCGACAGTCCGAGCACGATGGCACCGATCAGCAGCGCCGCCGCCGTGGATGCCCAGATGACGCGACGCTTCAGCACCGACAGCGGCAGAATCGGATGCTCCGCCTTGCGTTCCACGAACACGAACGCGACGAGCGCTGCGGCACCGACCGCGAAGATCCCGATCGAGGTGACGGAGTTCCAGGTCCACGCGGTGCCGCCCTCGAGCAGCCCGAGGATGACGAGCGCCGTGCCCGCGGTGAGGAGCACCGCCCCCGCGTAGTCGATACGCGGGCGCGTACGCTCGCCGTGGTTCTTCTCGCTGAACTTGCGCCACAGCATCCACGCGGCAAGAAGCGACAGCGGGATGTTGATGAAGAAGATCCAGCGCCAGCTCACGAACTCGCTGAAGACGCCGCCCAGGGTTGGCCCGACCACGGCGGAGATGCCCCACACACTGGCCAGGTAGCCCTGGGTCTTCGCGCGCTCCTGCAGGGTGTAGATGTCGCTGGCGATCGTCATGCTCATCGGCAGCACCGCTCCGGCGCCGAGTCCCTGCACGACGCGGGCCGCGATGAGCACCGGCATCGACCAGGCGAATCCGGCCAGGATCGAGCCGAGCAGGAACAGGCCGATGCCGATCATCATCAAGCGCTTGCGGCCGAAGAAGTCGGCGAGCCGCCCGTAGATCGGCACCGAGACCGCCTGCGCCAGCACGTAGATCGAGAAGAGCCACGGCAGCTGTTCGAAGTGGCCGAGGTCCTTCGCGATCGACGTCGACGCGGTCGCGATGATCGTCGAGTCCAGTGCCACGAGCGAGGTGGCGAGCATGAGCGACAGCAGGATGGGCCCGCGCTCCGAGCGCAACCCGACGCCGCCGCGGGAGATCGTGTTCTCAGACATCGAACAGTGCAATCCGGATGCCGCCTCCGCTATTCCCTCGCCTCAGCGAGCCGTGCGGTGAGCGCCGTGGGGCATCCAGTGCCCTGAAAGAATGGATGCCATGGCCCAACCCGTGAACCCGCCCCGCGGCATGCGCGACTTTCTTCCCGCCGACAAGGCCCGCCGCGAACACGCACTGGGCGTCATCCGCTCCAGCTACGCGGCGCAGGGCTTCGACGAGATCGAGACGCCGGTCATGGAGGATGCCGCACGCTTGCACTCTGGACTCGGCGGCGACAACGAGAAGCTCGCGTTCGGCATCCTGCGACGCGGTCTCACAGCGGAGGCGGTGGCGGAGCTCGCGACGGCCGGCGATCTCGAGGCGCTCACGGACCTCGGTCTGCGGTTCGACCTCACCGTGCCGCTCGCCCGGTTCTACGCCAGCCACCGTGCGGCGCTGCCGAGCGTGTTCAAGTCGATCCAGATCGCGCCGGTCTGGCGTGCCGAACGCCCCCAGAAGGGCCGTTACCGGCAGTTCATGCAGTGCGACATCGACATCATCGGTGAGCAGGGCGTCATGGCCGAGATCGAGCTGATCACGGCGACGATCGCCACGCTCGACGCTCTCGGGCTCACCGGATGCGCCATCCGCATCAACCACCGCGCCATCCTCCGCGGCCTGATCGCGTCATGGGGCGTTCCCGAGACCGGCTACGAGCGCGCGATGATCACGATCGACAAGGAGGACAAGATCGGAGTCGACGGCGCGGTGGCCGAGCTCGTCGAGCTGGGTCTCGTGCCGGAATCGGCGTCGACCTCTGTCGCCGAGAGCCTCTCCGGCCTCCCCGACGACGGCTGGAACCTCGATCGCGGCGTGGTGCCGCCACCGGCCTGGCTCGACACGGATGCCTACCGCAGCCTGCACGAGATCCGCGACGCGGTCGCCGCCGTCTCACCGGGAACCCCGCTGGTCTTCTCGCACAACCTGGTGCGCGGAATGGGCTACTACACCGGAGCCATCTTCGAGATCCAGCACCCCGAGTTCGGGTACTCGCTGGGCGGGGGAGGGCGCTACGACGGCATGATCGGCCGCTTCCTCGGCACCGACGTGCCGGCCGCGGGCTTCTCGCTGGGATTCGAGCGCATCGTCGACCTCGTGGAGATGCCGGAGCAGAACGCGGACGACGCCGTCGTGCTCATCTACGACCGCGACGTCGACGCTCCGACGCTCTTCCGCCTCAAAGCGCGACTCGTCGACTCCGGCGCCCGCGTGCGCGTCGAGCGCCGGGTGAAGAACCTCAAACCGCTGCTGGCCAGGCTCGCGGATGCCGGCTACACCCGATTCGCCTCCGTCACCTCCGCGACGACCGAGGTCGCCGAGCTGCAGTTCCGCGACCTCGGCTGAGTCCCCGCCCTAGCCGCGGAGAGTTCCGAGCGTCTCCCGTACGCGCTCGAACACGGGGCGATCGACGGTGACTCCGTTGTGTCGAAGGGCGAGCACCGCGGCCCCCACCGCACCGTCCGTGACCGATCGCAGCTCGGTCACGCCGGAGAGGCCCTCGACAGGAAGTCCCAGCGCTCCGAGCACGCCTCCTCCGCACACGACGGGTCCGCGCACGTCGGCGCTGTCGATCGCCGCGAGTGTCGTGTGGAGGGCGGCACGGGCATCCGTGATGATTCGTGTCGCCACCTCGTCGTCGCCGGCGCGGAACACGAGGGGTGCGAACCTGGCGAGCTCGATCGGGCGCAGCGCGTACACGGCGTCCAGCAGCAGCCGAAGCGACTCGGGACGGCCGTCGTAACCGGGCGTGTTCGACGCATCCGCCGGAACGTCGAGCACCCCCAGAAGTAGGGGAGTCAGCGACGTACGCGGACCGCGGCCGTCCAGCTGTGCGGCCACCGAGCGCACCACCTGCTGGCCCAGCCAGAACCCTGAGCCGTCGTCGCCCAGGAGCCATCCCAGTCCGTCGGCGGAGAGATCCTGCCGCCCGTCCTGCACGCGGATCGCTGCGGCTCCCGTTCCGGCCACGACGGCGTACCCGTCCGGCTCCCACGCGCCAGAGCAGAACGTCGCCAGCAGGTCGGACTCCAGCAGCACCCGGCCACGTACATCGACGGCATTCAGGGCCATCGTGATCCAGTCGGTGGAGACGTACGTGCGCGATCCGGCCATGGCCAGCACAGCGGCGTCGTCGATGGCGGAGACGGATGCCTGTGCCAGGGCCGACCGCACCGCGGCCACCACTTCTCGTGCGGCGTGTTCGGTGCCGGATGAGATCGGATTGCCCGATCCCGCGGCGCCGTAGCCGAGGCATACGCCGGTGGTCGTGAGCACCACCGCACGGGTGGACGTGCCGCCTGCGTCGACGGCGAGGAGATTTCCCATAGGTTGCGTTTCGATTTCGGAACTTGATAAGCGGGCGAGATGTCCTGATAATACTTTTCAGCCAGACCCCAACGACGTGAGACGGATTTTCACATGACTGCTTCCCCCGGAGTGACCAGCGACCAGGGCGCCGTCCCGGCCGCTGCTGGCCCGGGTGTCGGCATGCGCATCCAGTCTCGCCTTCCCCAGATGTCGCAGGCAATGGCGAAGATCGCCTCCCTCCTGCTGGAGTCACCGGATGCCCCGTTGCGGCTCTCGATCACCGAGCTCGCCGAGTCTGCGGGCACCTCGCCCGCCACGGTCACCCGGTTCTGCCGCACCATCGGCTTCTCCGGTTACGTGCCGCTGCGCGTCGCCGTCGCGTCGGATGTCGGCCGCGAGCGCGCGCGGGAGACCTGGAGCGAGGACATCGGCCGGGCGTTCGGGCCGGACGATTCGCCCACGCAGGTCATGAGCACGCTGCTGACCGCGCACACCCGTTCTCTGCACGAGACCGCCGAACTCATCGATCTCGCCCGCCTTCAGCGCATCGCGACCCGCATCGCGGCCAGCCACCACGTCGACCTCTATGGCATCGGCGGAAGCGCGCTCATGGCGCAGGAGATGCAGTCCAGGCTCTACCGCATCGGCATCGACTCGCACTTCTGGCCCGAGGTGCACTCCGGCCTCACGAGCGCAGCCCTGCAGGACGAGCACTCCGTCGCCATCGGCATCTCGAACACCGGGCTCACCGAGGAGACCATTCAGATGCTCGAGTGCGCGAAGTCGACCGGTGCGCTCACGATCGCCATCACGAACTCACCGGACTCGCCGCTTGCGCAGCTGGCGCACGAGCACATCGTCACGCTCGCGCACGAGCAGTTCCTGCAGCCCGACGATCTCTCGGCCAAGCACTCCCAGCTGTTCGTGCTCGACCTGCTCTATCTGCTGGTCGCCCAGCGCAACTTCGGCCGCACGACGACCACGCTGGCGGCGTCGGCTCTCGCGGTGTCCCCGCACCGTCGCTCGGCGCGGGGTCGCCGGCCGCGCGACCTCGAGAAGTCCGGCCTCCCCACCTCCGAACGACGCGAGGACTCACACGAAAAGGAGCACGCATGACCCGCCTCTTCGACGATTTCCGACACGAGGCCGACACGCGCATCGCCGCGTTGACGGCCGAGGCGGATGCCGGCGCCCTCGACCCCGCGATCGACCTGCTGGTCGACGCCGTGGTGGCCGGCGGTGTGCTCCAGGCCTTCGGCACGGGGCACTCCGAGGCGTTCGCGATGGAGATCGCCGGCCGGGCGGGCGGGCTCATCCCGACGAACCGGATCGCGCTGCGCGACGTCGTTCTGCGTGGTTCTCGCGAGGTGGACATCCTGGGCGGAAGCAGTCTGGAGCGCGACCCCGCCATCGTCGACGAGCTCTTCGAGCTGACGCCGGTCGGCGAGCACGACGTCTTCCTCATCGCATCCAACTCGGGAGTGAACGGCTCGATCGTCGGGATGGCGCTGAAGGCGAAGGAGACCGGTCACAAGGTGATCGCCGTCACGAGCCTGCAGCACACCGACGCGGTCGAGCCCAAGCATCCGAGCGGCAAGAAGCTGCGCGACATCGCGGATGTCGTCATCGACAACAAGGCACCGTACGGCGACGCCACGCTCGAGCTTCCGGGCGGGGTGAAGGCCGGCGCCATCTCGTCGATCACGGCGGCGTTCATCGCCCAGCTGCTCACCCTCGCCGTCGCGGAACGCATCGCCGAGTCCGGGCAGACCCCTCCCGTCTACATCTCGGCGAACATCCCGGGCGGGGACGAGCACAACAAGGCATTGGAGGACCTCTATCGAGACCGAATCAGCCGGACCGCCTGACAGCCCGACGATCCGGTCGAACCTGACGCACCATCTACACATTCGAGAACACGGAAAGGCAACATACCTACCATGACCACAGAAAACAGAGGACTGGACCGGCGCATGTTCCTGCGCGGCGCCTTGGCAGCCGCGGTGGCCGTCCCGATCACTGTGTCGCTCGCCTCGTGCTCCAGCGGGGGCAACAGCGGCGGCGGTGGCGGCACGAAGTCGGCGTCGAACCCGTTCGGAATCAAGGAGAGCTCGAGCATCGAAGCCGTGATCTTCAACGGCGGCTACGGCTATGACTACGTCACCTTCGCGGCGAACCTCGTCGACAAGAAGTGGAAGACGAAGTCCAAGGTCACGCCGCAGACGAACATCGCGCAGTCGCTGCAGCCTCGCTTCGTCGGCGGCAACCCGCCGGACCTCATCGACAACTCGGGTGCGAACCAGATCGGTTTCAACACGATCCTGAAGAGCCTCGAGACCCTCGACGACGTGTTCGAAGCGAACAACTACGAGGGCAAGAAGATCTCCGACACCCTCTATCCGAACGTCAAGACGCCGGGCACGTTCAGCAACAAGTTCGTCGCCATGAACTATGTGATGACGGTGTACGCGCAGTGGTATTCGGCCACACTCTTCCAGGAGAACGGCTGGACGCCGCCGAAGACCTGGGATGAGGCGATCGACCTCGGCGCCAAGGCGAAGGCCAAGGGCAAGTACCTCTTCGTCTGGGGCAAGGAGGCGGCGACCTACTACCTCACGTTCGCCCTCGACTCGGCGATCAAGGAGGGCGGCATGGACGTCCTCAACGCCGTCAACAACCTCGAGAAGAATGCCTGGTCGATGAAGCCGATCCAGGATGTCTTCAACGCGCTGGCCAAGATCGTGTCACTGGGTTACTTCGTCCCGGGCGGCGCCGGAACGCAGTTCACGGCGGCGCAGGCGAAGTGGAGCAACGATCAGCAGGCCATCCTGTATCCCTCGGGCGGCTGGATCGAGAACGAGATGAAGAAGGCGACCGCGCCGAACTTCAAGATGACCGGGGCACCGTGCCCGACCGTCACGACCAGCCCGAAGATGCCGTACGAGTCGCTGCGTGCAGCAGCAGGTGAGCCGTACATCGTCCCCTCGCAGGGCAAGAACGTCGCGGGCGGCAAGGAGATCATGCGCGCCATGCTCTCCAAGGACGCAGCGACGAACTTCTCGAAGACGCGTCTCGCGCCGACCATCGTCAAGGGTCTCGTTCCCTCCGACGGGTTCGGCTCGACCGCTCTCGTGTCTCAGACCAAGATGCTCGACGCTGCAGGCTCGAACATCTTCGACTGGGAGTTCTCCAGCCTGTACGGTCTCAACACCGACCAGCTCGTGATCTGGAACTCGTTCCTGTCCGGGCAGGCCACTGTTGCGCAGCTGACGCAGCAGATGCAGGCGATCTCCGACAAGGCCGCGGCATCCAAGTGACAACACCCAACAGCACCACGACGACCGGGGGGCGGCTCGCCCCGCCCCCCGGGCGCCGCCGCACGACCAGGTGGACCTTCGACCGGGTCAGCTTCATGGCGGTGTTCCTGATCCTGCCCCTGGCGATCTTCCTGATCTTCGTGATCCTGCCGTTCGTCCAGGCGCTCTACTACTCGCTCACGGACTGGGGCGGGTTCTCGCCGACGATGAACTTCATCGGCTTCACGAACTTCATCAACCTCGCGCAGGACTCGACGTTCATGCACGCGGTGCTCAACTGCATCCTGCTGGGCATCATCGTTCCGTTCGTCACGATCTTCGTTGCGCTCGTCATCGCGAGCGTTGTCACCGTGGCGGGCCCGAGCAAGGGCCAGATCCGCGGCGTCAAGGCCTCGGGCTTCTACCGCACCGTCTCATTCTTCCCGTACTGCATCCCGGCCATCGTGATCGGCCTGATCTGGGCGGAGGTGTACGACCCGAGCGCCGGCCTTCTGAACGGATTCCTGACCGCGATCGGCCTGCACGGCTTCAACAACTTCGCCTGGCTCGGCCAGGTCGCCACGGCCCTGCCCGCCTCGATGTTCGTCATCATCTGGGGCTTCATCGGCTTCTACACGGTTCTGTTCGTGGCGGCGATCAAGAGCATCCCCGCCGAGATCTACGAGGCCGTTCGCCTCGACGGTGCCGGGCGCTTCCGGACGGCGTTGTCGATCACGATCCCGTCGATCCGCGACAACATCCAGACCGCATACATCTATCTGGGCATCGCCGCGCTCGACTCGTTCGTCTACATGTCCGCACTGTTCCCGAACGCGGGCGGACCGGCCAACACGACGCTCGTGATCAGCCAGGATCTGTTCAACACGGCGTTCCGCAAGGGCCAGTTCGGCTATGCAACAGCAATGGGTGTTGTACTCGCTGCGATCACGCTGCTCTTCGCAGCGATCGTGTTCGCGGTCGTGCGACTGACCAAGGGCCGAGAAGAGAAGGGCCGAGCATGACCGCCACTGCCTCGACCGTCAAGGCGAGCACGCAGGGCCTGAGGCCCACTCGCAACAAGACGAAGCTCACCGGCGGCGACATCGCCGTCGGCACCGCATCGCACATCCTGCTGATCGCCTGGTCGCTGATCGTGGGCATCCCGCTGCTGTGGGTGTTCATGTCGTCGTTCAAGACGACGAAGCAGATCCTCGACAACCCGTTCGGCCTGCCGCAGAAACTCGACTTCACCAACTACGTCAATGCCTGGAACGGGTCGGGCATCGGCAGCTACTTTGCCAACACCTTGATCGTGGTCGTGAGCGCGCTCATCATCGTCATGATCCTCGGCGCCATGTGCGCCTACGTGCTCGCGCGTTTCAAGTTCTTCGGCGCCCGCGCGATCTACTACCTGATGCTCGCCGGTCTCACGTTCCCGCCGTTCCTGGCGATCGTGCCGTTGTTCAAACTGCTGCAGGGAATCGGTCTGTTGAACACCCTGCCCGGTCTGATCCTCACCTACGTGGCGTTCGCGCTCCCGTTCACGGTCTTCTTCCTGTACTCCTTCTTCCAGGGCCTGCCGGATGAGATCTACGAGGCGGCGCAGGTCGACGGGGCGAGCGAGTGGCGCACGTTCTTCCAGGTGATGCTGCCGATGGCCACACCGGGCATGGCGGCGGTGGCGATCTTCAACTTCCTCGGCCTGTGGAACCAGTTCCTCCTGCCGGTGGCGTTGAACTCGAACCAGAGCAACTACGTGCTGACCCAGGGCATGGCGCAGTTCGCCTCGCAGGCGGGCTACTCCGTCGACTTCGGCTCGCTGTATGCGGCCGTTGTCATCACGGTCATCCCTGTGCTCATCGTGTACGTCTTCTTCCAGCGTCAGCTGCAAGGGTCGGTGTCCCAGGGCACCAGCAAGTAGCATCCAGCACCACTAGCCAGCGGGCGGTCGTCCTGAGGACGGCCGCCCTGTGCTTGTCTTGCGCTCCGGCAGCGCCGGAGCGCCGCAGTCGAGACTGCGCTCGGTCGCCTTCGGCGCCGTACACGCCGCCGCCTCGTAGGGCGTGTCATGTTCGCGGCGATTCGGCTCGTGCCACATCGGATGCTCCTTCGAAGCTGAAGCGTGCTCCTGGCGCGTAGGGCGCGCACCGCGACGCCACTACAATTGGCCGCGGACATTCGTCCCCTCATCACCCCCCAAAACAAGGAGACCGTTGTGGCTTTGATCGAGGCTGTAGGCGCTCGCGAGATTCTGGACTCCCGTGGCAACCCGACCGTCGAGGTCGAGGTCCTTCTCGATGACGGAACGGTTTCGCGTGCAGCGGTTCCCTCCGGCGCGTCCACCGGAGCATTCGAGGCGTACGAGCTTCGCGACGGCGACAAGTCGCGCTACAGCGGCAAGGGCGTCGAGAAGGCCGTCGACGCCGTGCTCGACGAGCTGGGCCCCGCGATCGAGGGTTTCGAGGCATCCGATCAGCGTGCCGTCGACGCTGCTCTCATCGAGGTGGACGGCACCGAGAACAAGAGCCGCGTCGGAGCCAACGCCATCCTGGGCGTGAGCCTCGCGGTCGCCCGTGCCGCGGCCGACGCCGCCGACCTTCCGCTGTTCCGTTACGTTGGCGGCCCGAACGCCCACGTTCTGCCCGTGCCGCTGTTCAACGTCATCAACGGCGGCGAGCACGCCGACAACGGCATCGACATGCAGGAGTTCTTCCTCGCCCCGATCGGCGCATCCACGTTCCGTGAGGCACTGCGTTGGGGTGCTGAGACCTACCACGTGCTCAAATCCGAGCTCAAGGCGGCGGGCTTCAGCACCGGCCTCGGCGACGAGGGCGGCTTCGCGCCCGACCTGCCGAGCAACCGTGAGGGCCTCGACTTCCTCGTCAAGGCGATCGAGAAGGCGGGCTTCACCCCGGGAAGCGACATCGCGCTCGGACTGGATGCCGCGGCCACCGAGTTCTTCGACGACGGCGTGTACACGCTCGACAAGAAGCAGTGGTCGGCGCCCGAGCTCATCGACTACTACGCGGACCTCGTGGACTCGTACCCGATCGTCACGATCGAGGACGGCCTGGCCGAAGACGACTGGGAGAACTGGCAGCTGCTCACCGAGAAGCTCGGCAAGAAGATCCAGCTCGTCGGCGACGACCTGTTCGTCACCAACCCGAAGCGTCTGGCCAAGGGCATCGAGCTCGGCGTCGCGAACTCGCTGCTCGTCAAGGTTAACCAGATCGGCACCCTGACCGAGACGCTCGACGCCGTGGCCCTCGCACACCGCTCCGGCTACACCACGATGTTCTCGCACCGCTCCGGCGAGACCGAGGACACTACCATCGCCGACCTCGTGGTCGCGGTGAATTCCGGGCAGATCAAGAGCGGTGCTCCCGCCCGCAGCGAGCGCGTCGCCAAGTACAACCAGCTGCTGCGCATCGAGGAGGAGCTCGACACCGCCGCGGTGTACGCCGGTCGCAGCGCCTTCCCGCGCTTCACGGCGTAGCTCACGATGATCGAGGCGGGTGTGCACCAGACTGGACGCATGCCCGCCTCGAACGCTCGCGCCTCCGCGAAGTGGCTGCGCGGCATCCGATTCTCCTGGTTCAGCCTCGTGATGCTGGGCCTTGTCGTGCTCGGGGTGCTGGTCGTCGCACCCACGCTGCACCTCTACATCGACCAACAGCACCAGATCGCGCGGCTCGAGCAGAGCAACGCCGACACCGCGAAGAAGGTCACCGACCTGAACAAGCAGGTCGCGGACTGGAGCGACCCGGACTACATCAAGGCGCAGGCCAGGCAGCGGCTGCTCTTCGTCATGCCGGGGGAGACCAGTTACCTTGTGATCGACGACCGGCCGCCCGCGCCGAAGAAGAATGACGCACCGGTGAGCTCGAGCATCCAGGCCACCAAGTCGGACTGGCTCAGCTCCCTCGCCGGATCGTTCCTGACGGCGGGGCTGACCGATCAAACGGCCGCCCAGCTCTCCCGATGACCTCCCGAAACTGATTCGATGACAACACCCCCGTTCGATGCGGTGTCTCAGCGCGACATCGAGATCGTCTCCGCGCAGCTTGGACGGCCCGCGCGTGGCGTGATCGGTATTGCCGCTCGCTGCGTCTGCGGCGCGCCGACCGTGGTGGCCACCGCACCGAGGCTGCCCGACGGCTCGCCGTTCCCTACGCTCTACTACCTCAGCCATCCAGCGGCGACGGCAGCGATGTCGCGGCTGGAGGCATCCGGAGTCATGGCTGAATTCGGCAGGATGCTCGAAGATGACGAAGAATTGCGCGCCGCGTACCAGCGCGCACATCTGGAGTACCTCGCCGATCGGGACCGCGTGGAGCACGTCGAGGAGATCGATGGCTTCTCCGCAGGCGGCATGCCAACGCGCGTGAAATGCCTGCACGCACTGGCCGCTCACGCGCTCGCCGCGGGGCCGGGCGTGAACCCGATCGGCGATCTCGCGCTGTCGCGCGCTGACTGGTCGCCGGATGCCTGCGAATGTGCCGACTACCCCGTGCGGTAGATTGGATTCATACTTTTTGTTTCAAGGAGACGCTGCACTGTGCCCAAAATCCTGATCGTCGGCGGCGGTTACGCCGGCTTCTACACGGCCTGGAAACTCGAGAAGTGGCTGCGCAAGGGCGAGGCCGAGGTCACGCTCGTCGACCCGCTGCCCTACATGACGTACCAGCCCTTCCTTCCCGAGGTCGCCGCGGGTGAGATCGAGCCGCGGCACGCGGTCGTCTCCCACCGACGTCACCTGAAGAAGACGAACGTGATCACGGCGAAGGTCACCTACGTGAACCACGCCGAGAAGAAGGCGACGATCACGCCGGCCATCGGTGAGCCGTGGGAGTTCGAGTACGACCAGGTCGTGGTCACCGCCGGCGCCGTGAGCCGCACGTTCCCGATCCCGGGCGTCGCCGACCAGGCGATCGGTCTCAAGAACATCGAGGAGGCTGTCGCGATCCGCGATCGCATCCTGGGCAACTTCGACAAGGCCGCAGCCCTTCCGCCCGGTCCCGAGCGCGAGCGACTGCTCACGTTCGTGGTGGTCGGCGGCGGGTTCGCCGGCATCGAGGCCTTCGCCGAGATGCGGGCGTTCGCGAGCGCGCTGCTGAAGCAGTACCCGCAGATCACGTTCGAGGAGACGCACTTCCACCTGATCGAGGCCATGGGCCGGATCATGCCGGAGGTGTCGCTGCCGACCAGCCACTGGGTGATCAAGAACCTGGCGGAGCGGGGTGCGCAGATCCACCTCGAGACCCAACTCTCCAGCGCGGTCGACGGGCACATCGAGCTGTCGACGGGGCAGAGCTTCGACTCCGACCTGATCGTGTGGACGGCCGGTGTCATGGCGAACCCGCAGATCGTGCGGCACACCGACCTGCCGATCGAGGAGCGCGGACGCCTCCGCGTGCGCGCCGACCTGCGCGTCGGAACCGACGACGAGGTCATCGCGGATGCCTGGGGCTGCGGCGACGTCGCTGCCGTGCCCGACCTCACCGGCATGGGCGTCGGCGGCTTCTGCGTGCCGAACGCCCAGCACGCGGTGCGTCAGGCCAAGCTGCTGGCGAAGAACATCGTGGCGACGCTGCGTGGCGAGGGCATCAAGGAGTACTTCCACAAGAGTCTCGGCGCGGTGGCCGGCCTCGGCCTCGGCATCGGCGTGTACCAGTACCGCAAGCTGGCCATCAAGGGCCTGATCGCGTGGTTCATGCACCGCGGCTACCACGGCCTGGCGATGCCGAGCTGGGAGCGCAAGTGGCGCGTTCTGGGCGACTGGTGGCTGGACTTCTGGCTCGGCCGCGACAACGTGTCGCTGGCCGCCGTGCAGAACCCGCGCGGTGTGTTCGAGGAGTTCGCCGCACGCCCGAAGCCGCAGGTCGAGGCGTCCGCACCGAAGAACGATGCTGCACCCGCCGGTGCGAAGAAGCCGGCCGCGAAGAAGGAGCCTGCCAAGGCATCCGTCGCCGGCTGAGCTCTCCGAGAGCCACCACGTTCGTGCCGAGCCACCCCCGGATCCACGCGATTCCGGGGGTGGCTCGACCGCACTGTTCTGTAGCCTGCGTGTAGCCGCGTGACAGCGCGCCCCCGTAGCCCAATCGGCAGAGGCAGGCGACTTAAAATCGCTTCAGTCAGGGTTCGAGTCCCTGCGGGGGCACCCAACGCACAAGGCTCGAACCTTGGCCCACAGAATCAATGGCCGGGGTTCGGGCCTTGTCGGCGTCCGCGGCCCAGCTCAGGGCGTTGGAGTTGACCTCGGGGTCGAGCAACATCTCGAAGGGGCGGGCGTTCTCGACGCGCAGCTCGTCGTCCTCATCGACGTAGACCTTGGTGAAGAAAGCCTGGTTGCACAGGCGGCGGTTGGCGTCATCGCAGCGGGCGTAGATGTCGGCGCAGTTCCCGAGCAGGTTTAGCGCGTCGTCCAGGTGCGCGCGGGCGTCGGTGTATTCGCCGTGGTGGGCGTCGAGTCTCCGGTTCACCTGGTCGAGCTCGCCGAGGATGCGGTCTTGCTCTCGTTTGAGGACGGCGAGCGGGATGGCGTCGGCGTAGTGGGCTTGCATGAGCCGATCCTGCTCGTGTTCCAGCCGGTCCCGGCCCGCCAGCCGCACCGGGTCAACACGGGTCGGTCCGACGCTGTAGGGGAAGCGGGAGTCGGCGCGAGCATCGGCCGAGTGATCCTAGAACGGCCAGACTCTCGGCTCGTCAAGCTCCTCAGGCACCCTGACCGACGAAGCTCTGGGGTGGGATTGAAGGAGTTGCCGCACGGTCCGTATGGCGAAGTAGGCCTCTACAACTAGACGCCGTTGATCTGTCCATGTTGCCAGGTCGTATTCGTTCTCACGCAGAGTGTGAGCTGCGTCAGAACGTGCTCGGCGAATCTCCTTGAGGATCGTGGCTGCAGCGGGCACCATGTTTTCGGGATCGTGCCTGACCGTCCGCTCCATCCACTCGATGAGCATGTTCATCGTGCCGCGCTGGCCTTGATAGGTATTGCCCTCGCCATCCCGCCTCTCCTCGGTAAGCGAGATTCGAGCTCTGCGAAAGAACCGTTGGTCGAGATTGTCGATCAATAGCTTGTTGAGCTGCTCGATGAAGTTGGATAGTTCGCGTCGAGTAGGGCGAATCAGGTAACCGTAGTCCGTGGGGCGGCCAGCACCTTCGTAGAGAGTCCGAAAGAGCGCTGGATAGCCGATCGCATCGCAAATCTCGTTCGCAAGACTCATCTCCATGAGGATCGCCGTGTACGGACTGACCCGCTCCGGAAACTCTCCCATGAGATGAGGTCGCACCCAATCGGGGTGAAGCACCCAGTCCTGGCGCTCATGCTCGAAAGACTTCCAGTACGACTGCTCAGCCGGGGAGAGATCATGGAGATAGCGCAATGGCACGCCAACGACGATTTCGTTGCTATCCGGGTCGCGATCAAATCCGATGCTGAACGTCGTCAGGTAGGTGTCGAGCGGGGTGCCCTCCCGAGCCCTGATCTCGCCGCCGATGTCGAGGGTGTAGTCGTACCGCGGGTCATCTCGGTATCGGCCGAGCACATCGGCTCGAAAGAACACCGACTCAAGCTGGGCATGCCCAAGGGCAAGAGCCGCTGAATAGGGGGCATTCGGATAGCGGCTACCCGCCTCCATCGCAGCAAGCGTCGCACGAGTCGGATACAGCACAGCCGAACGCGTCCCGCCGCGCCGCCGGACCTCTGCAAGGTTGTCCGCTGCTGATTGGTGGGGGAATCCGAGGATGTGCGGGTTGACCATCTCGTGCCCGAAGTTGGCGTACACCGCACCCTCCGCGACGAGCTCGGTAAGCACGATCTCGGGGTCTACAGAGAACTCCTCCGCAACATTCATGAGCGAAGCAGCCGCAACACCATTGAAGTCCGGCGATTCCAGATACAGCTTCGCGATCTGCTCGCGCAGCAGCTCCTTCATACCCTCGTGGGCCGACCGCCCCGGCTCAGCATCAGTCACGTCTCAATCGTTCCGTAGTCAGTGGACAACTACTAGCAGCCGCCGGCACACGCAGAAGCGGCTTGCTCGTGATGGACGGGTGGAGCCTCGGTGGGTACGCTATACACAGGCAGTCTGGACTGCCTGTCTCCGAGTCCGAGCCCCCACGCGGCGAAGACGTCGAGGACAACCGCAGATGCGGAATCCAGAGAAGCAGTACCTGTTGGTTCGAGACCTCTCTCAAGTAACAGGGCTGGCAGGCGTGGGGTGCATAGCCCGGAACAAGAGATGAGATGACTCCCAACAACAACGCTCCGAGCCGCGCGTTCCAGCAGGACGCGCGCGCCTGGTCAGCCTTCACGGGCACGAACTACACCTCCGCGCTGCGGCAGATGAGTTCCCCCCTGGCCCAAGGACTCCTCGGTCCACGGGTCAGCGCGCGACGGTTGATCGCCGCCCTCAACGATCACGAGCTGATCGGCGCCAACGGCGGCGCTCCCCGCCTCGGCGAGAACGGCGTCCGCTCGGACTCGCCGTGGAGCTTCAACGGCAAGACCGACTACATCCAGCTTGCCCTCATCACGGACATGCTGCGGATGTTCACGCCCACCTCGGGCTCCGAGGTTGCAGAGGTCGGCAGCTACTCCCTGAAGCACACCGCAGAGTGGTTCCTCAGCCCCCACTTCTCATACGTGTCCAACGGCCGCCTGATCTGGGCGGCGGCAGCGCTGGGACTTCCGATCACAGACCCGGACGGCGACGGTCCGAACCTCCTGATCGGCGTCTCGGAGCGCGAGCACGACTACGTGCGCCGCATGGTCGGCTCGGGTCAGACCCGGCCGCAGGCTGACCACTACCGTCCCGCCGGGTACGAGCACCTGCGCGCCGCGCTCGCGCGGGCCGCCGCCGGGGAACTCATCACCGAAGGTTGGCTCCGGCCGGAGCCGGTCGCAGAGCCGGCTCCGTTCCACGACTGGCTCGTCCAGCAGGTCAGCCGCAACGATGTCGTGGGCGATCTCGCCGGCGACTACGCAGCCGGCGTCCGAGACAGCGACCACCGCGTCGCTCGCACCGCCGACGAGCTCCTGGCCATCTTCCACGAGGTCTCCCACTCGCCGGAGGCCTATGACGCCGTGGTCACTTCGATCGCCGAGTGGATGCGGACAGAGCCCTCACCCGCGCCCATCCGCACCGAGCCGGTCGGCGGAGACACACACAACCACGGAGGATGGGGCGCTGGTGCCGGGACAGTAGAGCGCTACGAGTTCCTGTGCCCATGCGGAGACGGGACGATCGTCGAAGAGCACGACAACATCCCTGGCTTCCGCGAGCACGACGTGCGGATCGACTGCGACAAGTGCCACGCAGAATGGCGTTTCGTCGACGGCAGGGGCGTTCGCGACTGGGCGCTGGAACCCGCCGTCGTGCACCCAGCCGCCTAATAGACGAGGCCGAAACCGCCTGCGCAGCGAGCCGAAGCGAACCCGCCTCGGTGCGGCACTCGCGGCGAGTCCGGGTTACGCCGGCTCGTCGCGGGCCGGCGGCTGGATCATCAGCACGTTCGAGATGCCGCCCTGATTCACACAGTCCTGAGCGAAGTCGTGAACGTGCCAGAAGAAATCTGCCGCCGGCTCGATGGCGTTCACAGTGGTCTCGACCGGCGTGTAGCGGTGCAGCGGGACTGAAACGCCGTCGTAGGTGAACCCCATGTTGTCCTTCGTCAGGATCGTCAACGGCTGCTCACCGGCCCATTCGATTCCAAGGCGCACGTCGTACTCGTCGTTGCCGGTGGTCTCCGCTGTAGTCCTCGCGAGCGCCAGCAGATCGGCGATGGCGCACTCGATCGCGGCAGATTCCACCTGCCAACCCTCGAAGTACCCGTCGCTGCTCATGCGATGCCCGCCCACCGCCGCGGCAACCGTGACGGAGCCGTCATGGTGAATGCTGATCCACGCTTCCCTCCAGACCGAGCGTTCGCCGGTCGCCGCGTTCACAGCCACCCAGCGGCGCAAGCCGGGGCGCGGATTGTCGCGGTCGACGTTCTCCAGCGGGTGGACGCCTCCGCGGCCGGCGTAGGTCAGGGCGAGTCCCACGGTCTTCGTCAGCACCCCTCGGGCTTCCTCACGCGTCAGCCGGTCGCGGAAGCGTGGGATGCGAGGGTGAGCAACCGCGATCAGCCAGGCGCGCTTGTCAGAGTCCCGCCCCGCTACAGCCTCGCCGTACAGCAAGTCCAACGCCTCGGTCGCGTGCCGACGTTCCTCGAAACGAGCGCGGTACATCGCCTCGATCTGCCGCTCCTTCATCCACACCGTGTCTGAGTCGTTGCGCACCGGAGCGGCGAAGTAGTCGTTCTTGTAGATCAGGTGTGGCCCGTCGAGGCTCGCGGGCACCTCCACGATGACGGCTCGACTCCCTGCGGTTCCGAGGCGGTGCACGTTGAGTCCGAAGACGGGCGGTGAGATGGCGGTGATCGCCGCACTCCGCAAGGAACGCTCGTACGCCTCATCCAGCTCACCGACATCGACCCGCTCGACCGCCGCCTTCTGCGACTCGCGCACACCGAACACGATGACGCCGCCGCCGCTGTTCGCCATCGCAGCAACGTCCTTCGGGAAGTCTGTCTGAGGCAGGCCCTTCGCTGGAGGGAGCTCCGACTTCCAATCCAGATCGTTCGCCTCCACCACTCCGGCAGCCACGGCGGCGTCGAGCAGAACATCCGTCAGCGGAGCGGGTGCGAGTCCGAGCGCGCGATGGAGGGCGGTGAAAGTCATGGTTCCAGCGTAGGGACGAGCGCCGACATGGTTCAGGCAACCGCGCTTTCTCTACCGACCGTCGCCGACCAGTCGTACAGTAGAAGACGAGGCAGGTTTCCTCTCTCTGCGGGTCCCTCGGGACAAGGCCCTTCGGGGCGATCATCCACGTACTGCCTCCTCGACGGAGAACTACGTGTGATGAGAGGCCAGAACAATGCTTCGACTGCTCTGGGCGGCTAGTGTCCGCATCCGCTACTTCCTGCGGCGCTACATGCCCACCAACATCCTGCTCGACCTGATCCGCACCCGGCGCGGACTGAAGTGGGGCATCCCCGCGATGCTCCTCGCGGCGCCCTACCTGCTCGCCGCGAGCATCTGCACCAGCATCATCGAGGACGGCGGCCCCGGCTGGCTCAACCTCCTCGTGCTCCTGTTCATCTGGAACGCGCTCAAGTTCCTCGTGATGGGGCCGGTCAGCCTCGCCCTCCTGCTCCGCATCCGCGTCCAGGAGGGCGCCGAGCGGCGCCGCGTGCGCCGGCAAAACTACGCCATGAAGTCGGCTCGCTATCAACCCATCGGAGCGTAGCTACAACCGGCAGAATGAGGGGTGGACGGCATAGCCGCCCACCCCTCATTCATGTCCGGCGAAATCGCCATCCCACTCCCCGCGACGGTCGTACTCTGACGCAAATGTTGATCGGTAGGAATTGTGAGAACATCGCACTCCCGTCTCCTGCGATCAGGGAGCTGCCGTTTCCCTTGCGAGTGTTGGGAAGCGCCGGAGTAGTTGTAAAGCCTCAGACTGGACGTGCCCGCCAGCCCTGGATGCGCGAAGAACTAGAGGAGCGATCTGGTCGCGACGCCAGTGTCCGTAGCGCTGCGGACGTTTGATGGCTCGATCCCATTTCGACACAGCCCCTTCGGGAAGTTCTGCGATGAGGGTGTCGATCAGGGCGGAGTCGAGATGATCACAGAGCTCTACCCACTTGCTGAGGTTGTCGAAGGGGCTCGTTGTGTTGTTGGTGAGACCCTCGATCATCCCGTCTCTGTTTGCCTGGACTACTTCTCTTCCAAGGTCGGGGTCGTGCTCGGCGAGACGAGCGACAACGGCGGTCGCCCAGCCCCAGTGATGGTGATCGAGCTGAAGGTCGAGCGGGAGTCCTCGTCGCAGCGCGCGTGCGGCGACGTCGGGGGCGACGAAGGCGATGAAAGAATCGAGTTCCGTGAGTGATGGTTCCAGTCGGTCGAGGATCGCGTGGACGTGGTCGGGCTTCTGATCTGATAGCTGCAAGCAGAGGTAGAGGCCCGTCCGCGTTGGTCGTCCTTCTGGAACGGCCAGTGATTTCTCGAGCCTCGCGAAGTCGATCCGGTCTGCGATCGCAGTGAACGTGGTGGGATCTGTCTTCTCGACCAGGCCGATAAAGACGTCGAAGTTCATCTGTCCCCACTGGTCCTGTGGGCCGGTGAGAGTGTGTGCGACTTTGTCGCGGTCGAGTTCGCGGATAAGGGCGCGCGCAGCGGGTCGGCATTTTTTCGGCAGGTTGGTTCGGTCGCCGAAGGAAATCGCGCCGTAGCCAAGGACATGGAATATCAGGCCGAACAGGTCGTTCCATCGTCGGACTGGATCAGCGGAAAGTAACGATGCGATCCTTCGTGCGGAGTGTTCGAGGAGTCGCAGAGAAAGGTCGTGGTCGGCAGCCGCGAGGTTCTCGATCAACATTGAGATGTGTGCCAAATCGGGCGGGGCGGCATCGAGCATATGTGTGAAGGCTGTCTCGTCGAGATGCGGTCCTGTTGAGGCGCGGAGCGGCTCGCCACCTATATTGCATAGGCGGTCGAGTGCATGTGAGCTTGAGTAGATGTGTGGCCAGCCGCCGTCCAGGATGAGGCGTGCGAGTCGTTGTCCATCGGTGAATCCCGCGACTTGGGCGGCGAATTCGGCGTCGGGCTGGTGCAGGCTGTTGGCGAGGTCTCCAAGGGCCCAGCCGTTTTCGGGTGCGATCGCTGCGTACCACTGTTTGAGTTGCGCCGTGTGCGCGCGGACCGTATCTATCACTGCGCCGTCGGAGTATGTCACGAGCTCGGACAGCAGCTGCGCTGCCTCGGTGATGTCGCCGTCCGCGGGGACGGTGAGCGCGCGTCGAGCAAGCTCGTTGTAGAGCGAGTCCGAGAGCACTCCTTCGTGGCGGAGTATCCAACGTGGGTCGGTGTCCATGTTGCGGCCGATAAGCCACGCGCATCCTCGCAGTGGCGTTGACGATGAACTGAGCACGGACTTGATGAGGGCGCCGACGGTCTTCCGGTCGGCTTCGATATCCGACCGGGGAAGTTGCGATGTAGATGATGGCGTCGTGCCTACGGACTCCGCCGTTGTCGGTGCCGTGTCTTGGCGCGCCGGCGACGCAGACGCGATCGCTGGCACTTCTGGTCGACGGTGGGGCGGGAACACATGCCGGGGTGGGTGAAGGCTCCAGGAGATGACATTCAGCGCTGCTCGAAGGTGGGCGCACCGGATGCGGCCGTCGGACTCCAAGATCAGCCGCCGGGAGCGCAGCTCTTCGAGGGCTCCTTCGAGCCACGGCCGGTCTCGCTGAAGAATGGGCAGGAACGCCTCAACTTCGTTTTGCCCCACTCCAGAGTCGACTCCGGCGACTTGAGCGATAGCGATTGCAACCAGTGCTAGGTCTGCCCGGTTGTGGTCGCGGAGTTCGAGCGCCTGTCTGCGAACCCTTCGCCACCCGCCGGTGAGCGTGTAGGCGAACTGCCAGGAGGTTGCCTCGCGTTCGGCGATGTCGATGCGTTGCTCGAAGTGGAAGTCGCGGGGGTGGGTTCCCACGTGGTCATCGAGAGCGCGAATGCGGGGGAAGAGCGTTGTGCGTTGCTCCCGCACATATTGGGCGAGGCGGGTTACCGCGCTACGAGCGCTGAGGTGAACTGTGCGGACACCGCCCGCCACATGGTCGATGCCGACGATCAGCACGAGCTGGTCAGGGGTGGCGGCTTCCGCGAACTCGCGCACTGCGTCCGTGGAGAGATCCTGCGCATCGTCGATGAACAGAACTTTCCGGTGCGGGAAGGCGGCCAAGTCTGTGAGCCAGGAGCGCACGCTCTTCTGACGTGCGTTGTCACGCAGCCGTAGGACTTCGTACCCGTCTTTCATAAGGCTTCGTAAGGCCTGGTAGGCGCAGATCGACTTGCCCGAGCCCGTGGGTCCGTTGAGGACCACGGCGCGATCGTGCTGGAGTGATCGCATGACCGTTTCGACCTCGTCAAGTTCTGGACAGGCGTCCACATCCTGCGGGCCGAGACGCTCTCCCGCTAGCCAGGATTCGACGCCTCGGCTGCCGCCGTAGGTCACCGTGTGCCACGACGAGCGATCCTCCTGGAGCATGTACTTTTCAGCCAGGAGCGGCAGAACTACTTCGGCCGTCTCCCGGATGTCGTCCGCTCCGGCCGCGTGCGGTCCAATGCGGATCGTTCGCCAAGATTGATCGAGTGGCTGCACCAGCTCGTCCACTACGACCTCGTCGCTTTCTGAATAGCCGACGACAACAAGCGTCCGAGCGTGCGTTGAGCGGAGCTCCGCTATCACTGCGAGCACTTCGGATGACACCACTCCGGGCTCATGCGGCAAAGTCCACGACTCGCTCAGCCTCGCGGCATCCCCGTGCGGTTTGAAGAGCACACCCACCGGGAGGGAGGTCCCGTAGAGCCGCTGATAGGCGTGCTCAAGCGCAGTGTCCCAGTTTAGTGAGACCACGCATTCGATGACCCCAGCATGGATGAGGCGTGCGAGGGCTTCGTGAGCGACGGAGGGTTGGGCGCTACGTTCCGCATCGAGCTTGGCGAACTGGTTCTGGAACCTGGTGCGTGCGGCTGTATTGTCTGCGACGGTCGCCCAGGCATGCTCCACCTCTGACCACGCGTCGCCGACGAGTGACTTCGCCTCTGTGTCGTTCCGTCCCAGGGCGACCGCCAGAGTCGATCGTGCGGGCAGATCGTTGTCCAGAGCGTCCCACAGAAGAGACGTAAGACCGCGGGTGGCAGGGAATCGGCTGCTGATCGACAATCCTGCGCCCACGACGGCGACTCCGCCCAGTGTGAGCGCCAAGTCTGTGCTGGCGATGCGGGCGGTGAGCTCCGTCGAGGTGACTCTGGCCATGCTCAGGCTCCTTCACCGTTCTCGCGCATGGCAGCGTCAAGGCGACGGTGAATCATGGACAGCGTTCCCATAACGTCAAGAGCGTCCAGCTCGCTCATCGTCCAGTACAGCTTGGGCTCGTGGGCCACAGGATTCCGGAAAGCGCTGAACAGACCTTTGGCGAGATTGGCGATGCCGAGTTGTTCATCTCGTTCGGTTCGGGTTCGGCCATGGTTGATCCGAAGCGTTGGAGCGGAGCCGGCCATCGTCTTCTCGATGAGGGCGTATCCATCAGCGTCGACACCGGTCTCGGACCGTATTCGCGCGCCCAGGCCTTTGATGGCCTCGAAGACGGCTTCGTAGTAGTCCTTGCGCACGAGGTCTTCACGGCAGTACGCGAGTACCGCGACGTGTGCACCGCGCTGCTCAAGTATCTTGTGGAGCCGTTCTGACCGGGCCAGCGCTTCGGTGTCGGTAGATGCCTTCTTGGTCTTCGCGACCCGGCCGTCGGGGAGGACCTTGAGGCTCACCAAAGACAGGACCTGATTCAGCTCGTCACGAGCGACGTCGGCGCGCGGCTTGCGGTCGAGCGTTCGCTCTGGCCGCATGGCGGCCCGGACAAGCCCTATCAGTGCGTTACCGGTGCCGGTCTTCGCCTGGTTGTTGGAGACGGCGTGAGCGAGGCGTCGCCATTTGGTGTGTCCTTCGCCCGGGTCGGAGCGAAGCGGCACTTCAGCGGTAATGCGGGTGAGCTCGGTCCCGCTGTAAAGGTCGCCAATGATCTTCGAGACTCCCTCGACCGTCCCCAGCGGAAACGCGTTGATGCGATCAGTCATGGGTGGCCTACTCGGCCAGCGACAAGAGAGCGATCGCCACCGAGGCCACGGCGCGATAATTTCATGCGGCTACCGGAACAAGGTCGCGGATGAAGTCACGAACATCGTCTTGATACAGATCGAGGTCGCTTGCGGCATCGCGGACGTTCACTTTCCTGGCGGAGCCGAACATGACCTTGCGCAGTAGTTGTGAAGTTTCCGGGACGATGCCACCTGGTTCTGCCGAACGGTATCCCCGCTCGGACAGAGTCATGCACGTGCTGCGGTACTGCCAGTCGCTCACGAGGTCTAGTTCGTGGAGCCGATGCGTCATTGCCATCGCGGAGACTTTCCAGAACGAGCGGGCAGCGAGGATGCGTTCGAGGCTCGCGTTGTGCATGGATTGCGCGAGGACGGCCGTGCGCGGCATCAGGAAGGTAGCCGCGAACCGGTTGGCTTCTGCCTCTCGTTCCTTGGAGGTGCTTGGGTCCATGTCTTGTTCGCCGTGGAGAACGAGGTGGCCAAGTTCATGAGCCGCGTCGAAGCGTTGCCGCTCTCCTGACCTTGAGGTGTTGAGAAACACGTACGGTGAGCTGTCGCGTACGAAACAGAACGCGTCGAGGTCCGTGTACTCATGGCGGAGCGCCGCGACGCGGACTCCCTTCGACTCCAGCAGGTGGATCATGTTCGGGATCGGCCGGTCGCCGAGGTTCCATCGGTGACGGACTAGATCGGCCGCCTCTTCAGGTGAGAGCTTGTCAAACGAAGGGGTATCCGGCGCAGGCAGCTTGAACTTTGACTCGATCACCGCGAAGAACTCGACGGCAAGAGTTGCGCTGGCCAGGACTGCATCGCGTCTGGTGGCAGTGGTCTTGCTGAGTTTGCGGAAACTGGCCGCCTCGACCGGGATGGTCTCGGCCGTGTCACGATCGAAGAACTTCGGCGGCACGGAGAGAGCCCTGGCAAGTTTGAGGAGATTCTCCTCGTTCGGGGCGAGCTTACCGTTCTCGTAGTTGGTCAGCGATCGGAGAGAGACGCCGCTTTGGTCGGCGAGTTTGGTCAATGTCAACGCCAAACGTTGACGAGCCAGCTTCAGGCGCGATGGATTGAACATGCTCAAGAGGTGCAGTCGTCAGATCGGCTCGACTGCGACATCGATCCCATCATCGTCAGGATCGTCGAAGACCGACAGGTCGCCGTCGAGGTCGAGGAATCCGATGACGATGCGATCGTCCCAGTCTGTGACGATTCCGCTGGCGGTCATCTCCGCAGGGCGGGACAGTTCAAGGTTGAGGCCACGGTCGGTGCGCTCGTGCACCAGCAGCCACAGGGGCGCCGCCTGTGCGGCAGCCACCAATTCCTGCTCCTGCTCAATCTCAGGCACCTCGAACAGGGCCGCCATCTGCACACGGGGACCGGCCAGCGACTCACGTGTCGCCTTGCCCTTACGGCGCGTGCGCGGCTTCCGACGATGATCGGGATCGGCGACATTCGTACCAGAAGCGATGGTGAACGAGATCAGGCCGTCGGGGTGTAGAAGACGCGGCTGATGGTCAACGTAGACCAGCCGCCAACCCGTCGCAGACAGCCGTTGATGAAGCTGCTCCATCGACTCGTGATAGATGTCCGTGCCGGGAGTGGAGCGCAGCGCCATCGATGTGCGATTCGACGCCCGGGACAACCCAGGCCGCAAGCATGTGTGGATCAGCTCGGTGGAGAGGCCGAAGGCCAGTAGCCTGCGTTCGCCGTCAGGCGAACCGGGTGAGGTGAGAGTCGCGGTTGTCATGCCTGCCCCTTCGAAGCGGTTGCGTGCAACGCTACCTCATTTGTGGTCGAGTATCACGCAACAACACGCCGCCGGATTGAAGCGACGCTTCGCTTACCTCCTCGTCGGTCGAGCCGACGGAGTCGGTCATCGGGGACTGTGAGTCTCCGCAGAGGAGCAATACGAGGGCGACCGGCAGTACGGTCATCGGCATCGCGGTCGGGCCAATCCGCTCCCACCCCTCGATTCCTCAAGTCGTGGAGAGCGATCGGCGGCCGCGGGGCCGGATCTCAACGCCTTCCGCAGCCATCGCCCTTCTTACTGCTTGCTGGCTGACACCGAACTTCAACCCGACCTCCACGAGCGTCAACCCGCCCTCGTACAGACGCACGGCTTCGGGAGTGTCCGCCGCTGCGAGTCCTCGCTGACGCAGCGGGACCGAGCGACGGACCAGGTGCGCGGCCGCCGTCCTGGTGTAGATGCCGAACTTCCTGCTGACCTCAGCGATGCTCCGTCCGTCGCCGTACAAGGCGACGAGTTCATCCACCTGGGCGGCGCTCAAGAAGGTTTGAGTCTTCCCAACTGAATGGACGAGCCGCCCCCTGTCATCCGTGATCGACGGCTCCGAGGGCCGCTCGCTAAGCTTGTAGGAGCCCCGAGACAGTCGGGAAACCACGGTTTTCAGGGCCGGGGAGGGGTTCTCAAACTCTCTACGAAGGTGCACAAGCGATTGAGCCGAGAGCGATGAGAGCTTGCTCTCATCGCCGAGGCGATTGAGCTTGTTGAGCGGCGAAGCCGCGATCACGGACGATCGAGCGCCCAGCCCTAGTCCCGCAAGTACCCGCAGAGCACGGGCACATGCCATCCGAGTGTCTCGTTGAGGAGGACGGTCCTCAGGTCGGGTGCGTCGGAGCAGGCATCCTGCGCGGCGGGGATCTGCTGCGACCAGCTCGGTCCGGATGATCGGCGTGTCCACGTGGGCACGTAGTTCGCGGTGAGGCAGACGGTCACACAGGCGACGATCGCTGCTCCGAGCGCTAGGCGAAGCCGATTGCTGCTGAGCGGATGTCGACGTGCCGGACGATCGGACAGCCGCCGGAGTAGCGCATCACCGGCGATGAGCGCGATGCCGATCAGCAGCATTCCGGGGACGACGCCGTATCTGGTCAGCCAGAGGTGCAGCAGCTGGCTGTGCGACAGCGCCGCGTAGTCGTAGAACCTTGCAGGGTTGTCGATGACGGATGCCGTCCAGACGACGACCGAGAGGGCCGCGGCTCCGACGATGGCGAGGCGTTGCCGCGGCCCGCTGCTGCGCCAGGCGACAGCGACCGATCCGGCGAGCAGCGCGAGGATGACGATGGCGACGATCAATCCTCCGCTCGCCACGAACGGCCCGACCTGGCTCTGCGGCACGAGGTCGGGGACGACCGCGTTGATCAGGTAGCCCTCCGCTATCGAGAGCGGGGAGTCTTGGGTGGCGCTCGGCAGGCTTCGCGGAGCCAGCAGGGTGACGACGAGTTGCGCCGCCACTCCGACTGCCGGGCCCGAGACGAGCATCCAGCCGTCGCGTCTCCGCGCAGTGAGAATCATCAGGGGGAGAAGAAAGACCGCCTGAATCTCGCTGAGCGCGGCCGCCAGGCCGATCAGGCTCATCGCGGCCGCGCCGCGTCGCGTTCGCGGCGTGAACAGGAGCAGCCAGAACAGCATCCACATGAGCAGGGAGTGCAGGTTCGTCGGCGTGCCCAGCACGTCGCGGGGACCCAGCGGAAGCAGCACGACGACGGAGGCCAGGATCACGCGCAGGGTCCGGCTGGTCAGCACGTCGCGCGAGGCCACGAAGACGACGCACGCGATCACTCCGGTGACCAGGCACGCGCCCGCGGTCATCCCGAGCGCCCAGTCGGCCGTGGGGAGCCACTGCACCACGGCTCCCGCGATCAGACGCGGCACGAACTGCAGGTAGCCGGCGTAGGGGACGAACGTCGCGCCGAAGAGCCCGTGCTGTTCTGCGCCGAAGAGGAACAGCCTGCCGTCTTCGGCCCAGACGGTGTCGTGCGCCATCGGAGGCAGGCGGAACCACACCAGCACCGCCGCGCACAGCGCGGCAGCGGGGAACCCGAGGAGGCACAGCAGGGTGCGACGCCGGAGACGACGCTGCGGTGCCTCTGGCGGGTTCTCGCGCCGGCGAGCCGGCAATGCGATGCTGCGCGGAACGAGAACCGTCATGAACCCATCGCACGCCCGCCACCCACAGGAATGATCAAGAGTCGGTGCCTCGATCGCGGCTCACAGCCTTCTCGTCAGCGGCTCTTACGCCATCCATACGACCCAGCGGACCGTAGCACGACGGATGGCTGTGGTACGGGGAGCAGCTTTCGTCCAGTAGGTTAGGTATGCCTAAGCTTCCCGTCGAAAGAGAGTGTGCGTGACCACAGGGACCGTCATCGTGATGGGCATCATCGCGGGTGGGACGATCTTCATCGGTCTTCCGATCGGAAGACTTCCAGCACGCGGCGCGGGCCTGCGGGCGCTCCTCAACGCCATCACCATCGGGGTCCTGCTCTTCCTGCTCTGGGACGTGCTCGCGCACGCTGTCGACCCGGTGGATGCCGCGCTCGCGGCAGCAACGGGCGGCAAGTCCTGGTGGCCGTTCACCGGGCTCGCCGCGCTGTTGTTCGCAGGCCTCGCCGTCGGCCTCATCGGGCTCGTCGCCTACGACCGCTGGATCGCACGCCGACCGCGGGAGCTGCACGTGCCGATCCACGGCGTGCTCCGGCTCGGCGATCCGGCCAGCAGGCTCGCGTTCCTCATCGCGGTCGGCATCGGGCTGCACAACTTCTCCGAAGGCCTCGCCATCGGGCAGTCGGCCGCATCTGGCCAATTGCAGCTCGCGGTCACCCTCGTCATCGGATTCGCCCTGCACAATGCGACGGAGGGCTTCGGCATCACCGCGCCGATGGCGGCGTCGTCCGTACGGCCGCGCTGGCGTCAATTGGCGATTCTCGGTGTGATCGGCGGTGGTCCCACCTTGGTCGGAACATTGCTCGGCAGCGTCGTGGTCAACGACGCGCTCGGCCTGGTCTTCCTCGCGCTCGCCGCCGGATCGATCATCTACGTGCTCGTGCAGCTGATCGGCGTCGCGCTCAAGATGAGCCGCGGATACACGCTCTACGTCGGGGTCATGATCGGCTTGATCGCGGGCTTCGTGACCGACTTCATCGTCAGTGCCGGCGGAGCGTAGGCTGCCACCCGGCGCCTGGCCGCCCGACGATGCCGCTCACACCCCAGTGGTGTGGAAGATCCGACCGATGATGAAGGTGGCCGCCAGCGCGATGGCGCCCCCGATCACGACTCGGAGTGCGGCTCTCCACCGCGGGCTTCCGCCGATCGCCGCGGCGGCGTATCCGGTGAGCCCGAGCGCCACGATGACCGCCGCGAACGTGATCGGGATGCGATACGCGGCCGGGAGCAGGATCGTCAGCATCGGCAGCGCGCCGCCGACGAAGAACGACAGCGCCGACGCCAGCGCAGCGTGCCACGGACTGACGACGTCGTCGGGGTCGATGTCGAGCTCCGCCGAAAGGTGCGCGCGAAGGGCGTCGTGCTCGGTCAGCTCGGTCGCGACCAGGTACGCGGTCTTCTCCGACAGCCCCTTCGCCCGGTACAGGCCGGCGAGCTCCTCGAACTCCTCCTCGGGCATGGTCGCGAGCTCCTCGGTCTCCTTCGCGATCAGAGCGCGTTCGCTGTCGCGCTGGCTGGAGACCGAGACGTATTCTCCGAGCGCCATCGAAACCGCTCCGCCGACGAGCGCAGCGAGACCGGCGACCACGATGGCGTCGATGCCGGTCGTCGCACCCGCGACGCCGACGACGATCGCCGCCACCGACACGATTCCGTCGTTCGCCCCCAGAACGCCGGCACGGAGCCAGTTCAGCCGCTGGGCCATACCGCCGCGATGCGGCTCATCCGCGTGCTGACCCGGTACGGGAACATTCTCTTCGGACATGTCGGAAGCACATCACACGTCGCGCGTCGTATCCAGCAAGGTTTGGCACACCTGAAGCGCTCGGGGGTGCGGCTGCGCCGGCGATCGTGCATACTTGGTCAATTGACCCAGTTCGGTCGACCGGCATTCAATCGGTCCCGTTCTCTCTGTTCGACGAGGAGCAGGAGCAGCTCGTGCACAACCTCACACCACGACCCGAACGGCCACGCGCATGACGCGCATGTCGGTCTCCGAGCGACGAGCCGCCCTCGTCTCCGCCGCCCTGCGTGTGATCGCCCGCGAGGGAGTCTCCGCCGCCACGACCCGGGCCATCTCCGCGGATGCCGGCATGCCGCAGGCATCCTTCCACTACGCCTTCGAATCCCGCGACGAGCTGATGCGGGAGGTGGTGAAGCACGTCGTCGAGCAGGAGGAACGCTCGATCCTGCCGGCGATGGCACCGGCATCCGTTCCCGAGGACATGCGCGAAGCGCTGCGCGTCGGTCTGCAGCACTACTTCGCCGGCGTCGTCGCCGACCCCGATCACGAGCGCGCGATGTACGAGCTGGCGCAGTACTCGCAGCGCACGCCGGGCGCCGAGCACCTCGCGCGGCTGCAGTACGAGAGCTACTTCGCGCTCGCCGTCGCCTCGCTCGAGACAGCGGCAGACCTGGTCGGGGCGCGCTGGCTGCGGCCGGTCGACGAGATCGGACGCCTGCTGGTGGGACTCACCGACGGTCTCACGTCCACGTGGCTGGCGACCCGGGACGACGCGGCCGCTCAGCGGCTCATCGACTTCGCGGCGGATGCCGTCGCGCGACTGAGCGAGCCGGTCGACGGCGACGGAGCCGCGAACGTGCGGCCACATGACGATCGCACGAGTGAGATGGGAGCACGGGCATGACCGCGGACAACGCGACGGCGGACGGCGCTCCGCTGACCGTCGCCGTCTTCGCCGAGCCAGTTCGTCGCGTCGGCGGCCGCTGGATCGCCGCCTTCGCGCTCGCCTGGTTCGGGGTCTGGATGGCGCAGCTCACGCCGATCCAGCTGCTCCTGCCTGCGCAGATCCAGAACCAGCTGAAGACGGATGACTGGGTGCAGAACGTGATCGCGTTCGGCATCATCTCCGGCATCTCGGCGCTGTGCGCGATCGTCGCCTTCCCGGTGACGGGCGCCCTCTCCGACCGCACGACGAGCCGCTTCGGCCGCAGGCGTCCCTGGATCGCGGCGGGCGCGTTGATCTTCGCCGTCTCGCTGCTGCTGCTCGGCGTGCAGAACACCATGGTCGGCATCGGCGTGTTCTGGTGCTTCGCGCTGATCGGCTTCTGCGTGCTCACGGCCGCCCTGACGGCGACGATTAGCGACCAGGTGCCCGTCGACCAGCGCGGTTATGTCTCCGGCTGGCTGTCGGCTCCCCAGGCGATCGGCATCATCGCGGGCATCCTGCTCGTCACGATGCTCGCGCTCGGCACGTTCCTCGGCTACGCCGCGATGGCCGTGCTGCTCATCGTCTTCGTGATCCCGTTCCTCTTCATCTCCGACGCCGTGCTGCTGCCCAGCCAACGGGCTCCGTGGTCGCTGGCGGCCATGATCGACTCGCTGTGGATCAGCCCGAAGCGCTACCCGGACTTCGGCTGGACGCTACTCAGTCGCATCCTGGTCAACTTCGGCAATGCGTTCGGCACCACCCTGCTGCTGTACTTCCTCGAGTTCGGACTGCACGACAAGCAGGCGCAGGACGACCTCGTCGTGCTCACGCTCATCTACATGGTGTTCGTGATCGCTGCGGCGCTCGGGCTCGGCAAGCTCTCGGACGTTCTCGGCAGACGCAAAGCCTTTGTGTTCCTCTCCTCGACGTTGCAGGCGTTGGCGGCGCTCATCCTGGCGTTCGTGCCCACGTTCGGTGTGACGATGATCGCGGCGGGCCTGCTGGGCCTCGGCTACGGATGCTTCCTGGCTGTCGACCAGGCGCTCGCGACCCAGGTGCTCCCGGACCCCGAGACCCGCGGGAAGGATCTCGGCATCATGAACATCGCGACCGCCGTGCCGCAGGCGGCCGCGCCGTTGCTCGGAGCGCTTCTGGTGTTCGTCGCCGGTTTCGCCGGCCTGTTCATCATGGGCGCGGTGTTCGCCTTCGCCGGCGCCCTGGCCGTCGCCCGCGTGAAGTCGGTGCGCTGATGTCCGTGATCGCCCAGCAAGACCAGCACGAAAGCCTCGAGATGCGCTCTTCCACCATCGACCTCACGCTTCCGCCGCAAGCATCCCGTCGACGCTGGGGCAACCCAGCGCTGTACTGGCCGTCGCTGACGGCGGCGACCGCTCACCTCGATGCGCCGCTCGCGGTGCTCGAGCTGGACGCCCTGCGCGCCAACGCCCACGACATGCTGCACCGCGCGGGCGGAACGCCGATCCGGGTCGCCTCCAAGTCCGTCCGGGTGCGCGCCGTGGTCGAAGCGGCACTCGCGCTTCCCGGGTTCCGCGGCGTGCTCGCGTACACGCTGCCGGAGGCGCTGTGGCTGGCAGAGGGGGACGACGAGCATGAGCCGATCGACGACATCGTGGTCGGATACCCGACGGCCGCCCGCTCCGCCATCAGTAGGCTGGCGACCTCGCCCGAGCTCGCCTCCCGCGTGACGCTCATGGTCGATTCGGTCGACCACCTCGACCTCATCGACAGCGTCGTGCCGCCGGGGGAGCGTGAGAGCATCCGTGTCGCTCTCGAGCTGGATGCCTCCTGGCTCGGCCCCGCCGGCCGCATCGGCGTCTTCCGCTCGCCGGTGCACACCCCGCACGACGCGGCGGAACTCGCGGCACGCACCATTGCGCGGCCGGGGTTCGAGCTCGTCGGCATGATGGCATACGAGGCTCAGATCGCGGGCCAGGGCGACGCGCCGGCCGGGCGCCCGGGCTACGCCGCCACCGTTCGCTGGATGCAGCGCAACTCGAAGGCGGAGCTCCTGGAGCGCAGAGCAGCCGCCGTCGCCGCCGTGCGAAGCATTGCGGATCTGGCGTTCGTCAACGGTGGTGGAACGGGCTCGCTCGAGTTCACTTCCGGCGATCCCGCCGTGACGGAGATCGGCGCGGGCAGCGGCCTGCTCGGCGGTCACCTCTTCGACAACTACCGCTCGTTCTCGCCGGCGCCCACCGCGGCGTTCGCCCTCGACGTCGTGCGCAAAGCAGAGCGGGGGAGTGCGACCATCCTCGGTGGGGGATGGGTGGCATCCGGGCCGCCGGCGCCCGACAGGCTGCCCGCCATCGTGTGGCCCACCGGGTTGAGCATGGCGCCGCGCGAGATGGCGGGCGAGGTGCAGACCCCGGTGACTGGTCCGAACGCCGCCGGCCTGCGGACCGGCGACCGGGTGTGGTTCCGGCACACGAAGTCGGGGGAGCTGAGCGAGCACGTGAACGAGTTCGTCCTCGTCGAAGGCGGCGAGGTCGTCGGCACCGTGCCCACGTACCGCGGCGAGGGAAGGGCCTTCCTGTGAGTGCGGCACCGATGACGGGAGCGCTGTGGCGCAACTGGGGCCGCAGCGAGAAGATCCGGCCCGCTCGCGTCGAGCGACCGAAGGATGCCGCCGCCGTGCAGCGCGCGGTCATCGCCGCCGCCGAGCGGGGCCTGCACGTCAAGCCCGTCGGTGCCGGACACAGCTTCTCCGGTGTGGCGGTCGCGCCGGGGGTGCAGCTGGACCTGCACGAACTGAGCGGCGTGGTCGCGGTGGACGAGGCGTCCGCTCGCGTCACGCTCGGCGCTGGCACGAACCTGTACCGTCTTCCCGACCTGCTCGCGCCGTACGGACTGGCGCTGGAGAACATGGGCGACATCGACCGGCAGACCATCGCAGGCGCCACCTCCACAGGAACGCACGGCACCGGCGGCCGGTTCGGTGGTCTCGCCACGCAGATCGTCGGCGCCACGCTCGTCACCGGCGACGGATCCTTGCTGAGCGTGAACGAGACCGAGAATGCCGAGCTACTGCCGGCCGTGCGGCTGGGACTGGGCGCGCTCGGCGTGCTCGTCGATCTCACGATCCAGTGCGTGCCCGCCTTCCTGCTGCACGCGGTCGAGCGCTCCGAGCCGCTCGGCGAGGTTCTGGATGCCTACCTCGAACGGTCCGCGAACGAGGACCACTTCGAGTTCTACTGGTTTCCGCACACCGAGACCGCCGTCACGAAGACGAACACCCGGCTTCCTGCGGACGCCGAGCGGCATCCGCGACCCCGCTTCGGCTCCTGGGTGGACGACGAGCTCATCGCGAACGGTGCCTACCGGGCGATCTGCGCGCTCGGCTCGGTCGTTCCCGCGATGGTCCCCCCGGTGAACCGGCTGGCTGCGCGCCTGATGGGCAACGGCGACTTCACCGACGTGTCGCCGCGCGTGTTCGTCAGCGACCGCGCCGTGCGTTTCCGGGAGATGGAGTACGCGCTCCCGCGTGAGGCGGTGCCCAATGCCCTGCGGGAGGTGGACTCGCTCATCCGCTCGAGGGGCTGGCGCATCTCGTTCCCGGTCGAGGTGCGTTCGGCCGCGGCCGACGACAACTGGATGTCCACCGCCTACGGCCGCGACACCGGTTACGTCGCCGTGCATCGCTACTACCGCGAGGACCCGGCCGAGTACTTTGCAGCGGTGGAGGCGATCATGCGTTCCCACGACGGACGACCGCATTGGGGCAAGATGCACACGCGCACCGCGGACGACCTCCGCCCCGCGTATCCACGCTTCGACGACTTCGTCGCGGTGCGCGATCGCCTCGATCCGGCGGGAGTGTTCGAGAACCGCTACCTGCGCGCCGTTCTGGGCCCGGTACGCGTGCCCTCCGACAGCGCCGGGTGAGCCTTCGGCTCGTCCGAACCGCCCTTCGCTGTGTGCCTCCCACGGCATAGCTCCGAGAGTCGTGGGAACACGCAGAGCGTCGGCGGCACACGGGTAGGATGACCGGGTGTCGCACCGAGACACGCCCACTCTCGCCCGCAAGGAGTAGCCCGCCATGGAATGGCTGATCCCCGTCATCATCATCGTCGTGATTCTGGTGATCATCGGCATCTACTTCTGGGCGACGTACAACTCGCTCGTCACCCTGAACGTGCGCGTCGACGAGGCGTGGAGCGACATCACGGTGCAGCTGAAGCGCCGTGCCGATCTCATCCCCAACCTGATCGAGACGGTCAAGGGCTACGCCGCACACGAGAAGACGGTCTTCGAAGACGTCACCAAGGCGCGGGCCGAGACCCTCTCCGCACAGGGGCCGGCCGAGGCATCCGCTGCAGAGAACCACATTCAGCAGGCGCTGAAGAGCATCTTTGCCGTCGCCGAGGCATACCCGCAGCTGCAGGCCAGCCAGAACTTCCTTCGACTGCAGTCCGACCTGGTCGACACGGAAGACAAGATCCAAGCGGCCCGTCGCTTCTACAACGGCGGCGTGCGCGAGTTCAACACGAAGATCCGGGTCTTCCCGAACAACATCTTCGCCAAGCGACTCGGGTTCACCGCGCGCGAGTTCTTCGAGGTCGCCGACGCGAACGCGATCGCCGAGCCGCCGCGCGTGCAGTTCTGACCCGCCGCCTCAGCCGATCTCAGCAACCTCGACCCTCTGAACCGCAGGACACCCGTCTATGTACAGGGCGATCGCCGCGAACAAGCGGAACACCGTCTTCATCATCATCTTCTTCCTGGTGATCATCGGCCTCATCGGATGGCTCGCCAGCGCCCTGTTCCACAGCTGGGCGATCCTCATCGTCGTGATGATCGTCGCGGTGGGCTACGCACTGATCCAGTACTTCGCCGCCTCCGGGCAGGCGATCATGGCGTCGGGTGCGGTGGAGATCCAGAAGGCCGACAATCCGCGGCTCTGGAACACCGTGGAGAATCTGTCCATCGCCACCGGCATGCCGATGCCGAAGGTCTACATCATCAACGACCCAGCACCGAACGCGTTCGCCACCGGGCGTGATCCGCAGCACGCCGTGGTCGCCGCGACCACCGGGCTTCTGGACATCATGGATGACTCGGAGCTCGAGGGCGTGATGGCGCACGAGCTCGGGCACGTGCGCAATTACGACATCCGGGTGTCGATGATCGTGTTCGGCCTCGTCGTCGCGGTGGGCCTCATCGCCGACATCCTGTTGCGCATGAGCATGTTCGGCGCTTTCGCCGGCGGCAACAACCGCAACAACAACAACGGGGGAGGCGGGGGCAACCCGATCCTGCTGATCATCGGCCTTGTCGCGCTCATCCTGGCCCCGCTCATGGCGTCTCTGGTGCAACTGGCGATCTCCCGTCAGCGCGAGTACCTGGCGGATGCCACGAGCGCCATGACGACGCGCAACCCCGACGAGCTCGCCAGTGCCCTCGCCAAGCTCGAACAGTACGGGCGACCGCTGCGGCGTCAGAACTCGTCCATGTCGCACCTGTGGATCGCCAACCCGCTCAAGCCTTCGCTGATGAGCCGGCTGTTCTCCACCCATCCGCCCATCGAGGACCGCATCGCGCGACTGAAGAAGATCGGCACCAGCTTCTGAGTTTGTCTCGCACGCCTGGCGAGACCAGGCGTGCCGCGGTCGACCGAGCGCGTGGCTGGGTTCGGCGCCGTACACGCCGCCGCCTCGCAGAGCGTCTCGCGTCTGCGACCGGGCGGCTCGTCCCTTCACTAGGCCGGTCCGCAAGGCTCGTCGGCGCGGCTCTTGACGCGGACTGATCGCCGGGTGAAAGGTTGTCTCTGCGCCGACCCACAGACGGGGGTCGGCGGCGTCCTGTCCTGAGCACAGCCGAGGAGACGATGGTGTCTGAACCCGATATGCCCACGCGCGGGCCGGCGAGGCCGGTTCCGTACGTGATCGCGGGCATCCTGATCGCAATCGCGATCATCATGCCGCTGATCGTGCCGCTCTACGCGTTCGCAGAGCCGTCGCTGTGGGGAATGCCGTTCTTCTACTGGTACCAGCTGCTGTGGGTGTTCATCGCCTCCGGCCTGCTCGGCATCGCGTACCTCATCATGCGCAAGGAGGACAGACGACGTCGTGAGGCGGTGCGTGGCGCAGGCGCCGCGACGACCCTGCCGACGGATGCCGGTAGCCGGCGCTCCGGCACTGTCGCCGACGCCTCGGGCACGGCCGACGACGAGGAGGGCGACCGATGACGCACCTGCTCTCCCTCGCGGGACACGTCGCCGCGGCGACCGGACCGGATGCGCACGGCAATCGGCCGGTCAACTGGATCGCGCTCATCGTGGTCATCGTGCTGTTCATCGTGGTGGCCGTGATCGGCTTCCTCGCCTCCCGGTGGCGCACGGATCCGAGTGCACGAGGACTGAACTCGCTCGACGAGTGGGGCCTCGGTGGCCGCGGCTTCGGAACGTGGGTCACCTGGTTCCTGCTCGGCGGCGACCTGTACACCGCGTACACGTTCGTTGCGGTTCCCGCCGCGATGTGGGCGTCCGGTGCCGTCAGCGGCTTCTTCGCGGTGCCCTACACGATCGTGCTGTACCCGATCGTGTTCCTGCTGATGAGCAGGCTGTGGTCCGTCTCGCACCGGCACGGGTACGTGACACCGGCCGACTTCGTCGGCGGCCGATACGGCAGCCGTTGGCTCTCGGTGGCCGTCGCCCTGACCGGCATCATCGCCACGATGCCGTACATCGCGCTCCAGCTGGTCGGCATCAAGGCGGTGCTCACCGTGCTGGGCCTCGGCTCCAACACGAACCCGTTCATGGCCGACCTGCCGCTGATCATCGCGTTCGTCGTGCTCGCCGCCTACACGTACACCGGCGGTCTCCGAGCCCCCGCGCTGATCGCGATCGTGAAGGACATCCTGATCTACATCGCGATCATCGTCGCGATCGCCTACCTCCCGGCGCACTTCGGCGGCTGGGAGAGCATCTTCGGCGCCGCGGAGAAGAAGCTCAGCACGGTCAACCCGGCGACCGGCAACCCGTTCGGTGCCGTCATCCCGGGAGCCGGCAGCTTCAACGCGTACTGGACCCTGGCGCTGGGCAGCGCGATGGCGCTGTTCATGTACCCGCACTCGGTCACGGGTCTCCTGTCGACGAAGAGCCGGAACACCATTCGGCGCAACGCCATGGTCCTGCCGCTCTACTCGCTGCTGCTGGGCTTCCTCGCACTGCTCGGCTATGTGGCGATCAAGGCGGGCACGCAGCCCATCGACACCAACGGCGCGATCAACGCACAGCTGGTGGTGCCGCAGCTCTTCCTCGACTCGTTCCCGTCCTGGTTCAGCGGCATCGCGCTGGCGGCGATCGCGATCGGCGCGCTCGTTCCGGCGGCGATCATGTCGATCGCGGCATCCAACCTGTTCACC
>NZ_JBQCIE010000058.1:0-5890 GCF_051954055.1 Humibacter sp.
TGCGACGGGCCGCCGACGCGCTCGGGTACGTGCCATCGTCGAGCGCGGCCGGGCTGGCGACCGGCCGCACCATGGCGATGGGCGCCGTCGTGCCCTCGGTGAGCAGATGGTTCTACACGGCGGTGCTCGAGGGCATCGACCGGGAGCTTCGGAACGCGAGTTACGACCTCATCCTGTTCAACCTGGGCGGCCGCGGCGGCGACCGGTCGCGGGTGTTCCACCGCTCGATCCTGCGCAAGCGCACGGATGCGCTCGTGGCGCTGTGCCTCGACTTCAGCGCAGAGGAGCGCAGGCAGCTGGCCTCAACGGGACATCCGACGATCGTGGTCGGCGGACCGGTGCGCGGCATCCGGCACATCGGCATCGACGACCTCGGAGTCGCGTGCGCCGCCACCGAGCACCTCATCGAGCTCGGTCACACCGAGATCGCATTCCTCGGCGGCGACGACGAGGAGGGGCTGAACCACGTCGTGCCGCAGGCCAGGCGGACGGGCTGGGAACGGGCGATGGCATCCGCCGGGCTGCCGCTGCGACCCGAGCTCGTGCTGTACGGCGGGTTCGACACGGCGGTGAGCCGCCGGGCGGTCGACGCGATGCTGGATGCCGGGCACCGTCATCCGACCGCGATCTTCGCCGGCAGCGACGAGATGGCGCTCGGTGCGCTGCTGTCGCTGTGGGCGCACGGGCTTCGGGTGCCGCAGGACGTCTCGGTGATCGGCATCGACGGTCATCCGCTCTCACAGGTGTTCTCGCTCAGCACGTTCGAACAGGACCCCGTCGAACAGGGAGCGATCGCGGTGAGGATGCTCCTGGCCGAGCTGGGCGGCGAGCCCGCACGTCCGCGTGCGGTGCGGCATCCGGTGCGATTCCTCGACCGGGGCAGCACCGCTTCCCCTCGCTCGACGGGCGAGCGAACCTGAGAGAACACTCCGGGATTCGTTACTGAAGCGCGGCCCGCAAGCGCTTGCAGCGCCTCCGCGGCGGGCATAGTTTCGCAAATGTGCCGGGCGGCTCGTCCCGGCCCGACACCGTTCAACCGGGGGCGACCCGCTGAACCCTTCGCAATGCAGCGCCAGCAGCCGGCCGACGCCCCAAAGCGGCCAAGGCTCCTCGCCCTCCGGTTGATCGGTGTGCCATCCAGGTCGCGTCGGTGCACGCGTCCTTCGGCGTGCCCGCACGCCGTCGACGCGACGCCACGCGACCAAGTCGGTACGAAGACGAGGAGATCATGTCGAAGAACATCACGCGAGCCCTCGGGCGCGGGCGCATCATGAAGGTCGCGGCCATAGCCACCGCGATCGCCACGGTGGGCGTGCTCAGCGCGTGCAGCTCGGGAGGAGGCGGCGCGACGTCCACGTCGACGAGCGCCGCATCGGGCAACGCGACGAAGGGCTCCATCACCTGGTGGGCGAGCCCCATCACCACGAGCGGCGCCGATCCGCGCACGGTGCTGATCAGCGCCTTCGAGAAGGCGTATCCGAACATCAAGGTCAAGCTGGTGTCTGCACCCAACAACACCGACACGAACCGTGCCACCTTGACCACTCAGATCTCCGGCGGCGGCGGACCAGATGTCTACATGGGCGACGTGATCTGGCCGGCGCAGTTCGGCGCGCACCAGCTCGCCGTTCCGCTCTCCAAGTACCTGCCGAAGAGCTACTGGGACGGGTTCGCCAGCGGCCTCGTCGACGGCGCGACCTACAAGGGGCAGGTATACGGGGCACCGTTCTTCGAGGACCAGGGCTTCCTCTACTACCGCAAGGACCTCCTGCAGGAGAACAACCTGAAGGTTCCGACCACGTGGGAGGAGCTCGTTCAGGACTCCAAGACCGTGCAGGGCAAGGGTGAGGTCAAGTACGGCTACGTCTTCCAGGGCGACAACTATGAGGGCGCGACCTGCAACTTCATGGAGTTCCTGTCGGATGCCGGTGGCACCGTGCTGAACAAGAACCAGACGAAGTCCACGCTGGACAGTCCGGCTGCCACGAAGGCGCTCACGTTCATGCAGAGCCTCGTGAAGGACGGCATCAGCCCCCAGGCCGAGTCGACGTTCCAGGAGACCCAGTCGATGAACACCTTCGCGGCAGGTCAGTCGCTGTTCCTGCGCAACTGGGACTACGCGTACTCCAACTCGCAGGCATCCGGCTCGGCGGTGGTCGGCAAGGTCGGCGTCGCACCGATGCCCACCTTCCAGGGCCAGCCGACGCCCGGCTACTCCAACATCGGCGGCTGGAACCTGTACGTGAACCCGCACAGCAAGAATGTCGCGGCTGACCTGACGTTCATCAAGTGGATGACCGGCAAGGACGCCCAGACCACGCTTGCCACGCAGTTCAGCGAGATCCCGACGAATGCGGCGGTTCGCTCCTCCTCCGCCGTGAAGAACGCCAACCCCGTGCTGGCGATCGTGTCGAAGACCAAGCTGGTGCCCCGCCCGGCTCAGACGCCGAACTACCCGCAGGTGAGCAAGGCGATCTACACGGCGGTGAACGGTGTGCTGTCCGGCTCGGCGCAACCGGCTGACGCGATCAAGACGGCCAACAGTTCCATCACCAGTGCGCTGGGCGGCGGTCTGTAGGCGCTTCGGCCGATCATTCGAGACGGTGCTGCGGCAGCCACCACCGGTGTGACTGCCGCAGCACCGGCGAGCCAAGGAGGACTCGAGAATGTCAACCACGAGTACGGGCGCACCGCTTCGCACCGCGATGCCGTCCGAGTTGCGTCACAAGGGTGCGTATCGACGACTCATGGCGCGCATCGGCTGGGGCTTCTCGGCTCCCGCGCTCATCGTCATCGCCGCGGTCACAATCTTCCCGGTCGTGTTCTCCGTGGTGATGAGCTTCGGCAATGTGAACGTTCTGGGCAGCGGCTTCCAGATCGACGGCTTCACACTCTCCAACTACGGCATCGTCTTCACCAGTCCGCTGTGGCAGTACGCCCTGCTCTTCACGGTCGGCTACACCGTCGTCACCGTGATCGTGGAGCTCGTGCTCGGCACGCTCATCGCACTCGTGCTCGAGAAGCTGGGCGCGGCGCGCGGCTGGATGATGGCCATGCTCCTGGTGCCGTGGTCGCTGATCACTGTCATCTCGGCCACGCTGTGGGACTACATCTACGACCCGACGTACGGCGCGGCGGATGCCATCTTCCAGGCGCTGGGCCTCGGCTCGCCGGTGATCCTCGGGTCACCGGTCTCGGCGATCATCGCGATGATGATCGCGGACATCTGGAAGACAACCCCGTTCGTGGCGATCATCGTGCTCGCCGGCCTGGTGATGCTGCCGAAGGATGTCTTCGAGGCCGCCGAGATGGACGGCTCGAGCGGGTGGAAGACGTTCTGGCGCGTGACGCTGCCACTCCTGCGGCCGACGATCGCGCTGGCCGTGCTGTTCCGCATCCTGCAGGCGTTCGGTGTGTTCGACCTTCCGTTCGTCCTCACCGGGGGCGGGCCGCAGAACTCCACCACGTCGCTGGCCATGCTCGGCTACCAGGTGATGTTCACCGACCTGAAGTTCGGGCCTGGGGCGGCCGTCGCGGTGACGACCGCTGCACTCGTGGTGATCGGCTGTCTCGTGTTCCTCAAGGTGTTCCGATCACAGGTCAGCGAGAACGAGGGAGACTGACATGCGCAAACGTTCGCTCGGCGCCCGCTGGGGGCTGGCCATCAGCTCCGCCCTCATCGTCATCTTCGTGATGGCGCCCATCTACTGGATGCTCGCCGCCAGCTTCAAGACCACCGCGGGCGTCTCCGCTCAGCCGCCGCAGTGGTTCCCGACGCCGCCCAGCGTCGAGAACTACGCGGTCGCGTTCGTCGACCACGGATTCGCCCACTACATCCTGAACTCTGTCGTGGTGTCGGTCATAGCGACGGTGATCGTGCTCGTGCTCGGAACCCTCGCCGGGTATGCGCTCGGGCGCCTCCCGATGCGCGGCCGGTTCCCGATCATGGTGTCGCTGCTGGTGCTCTCGGTCTTCCCCGCTATCGCGCTCATCGCTCCGCTGTACCTCTTGATGCGCGACATCGGCTGGCTCGACAGCTACCAGGCCCTGTTCGTGCCGTACGCGGCGATCAACCTGCCGTTCGCCATCTGGATCCTGCGCAACTACTTCATCGGCGTGCCGAAGAGCATGGAGGAGTCGGCCCGCATCGACGGCGCATCGCCGATCCGCACCGTCTGGTCGATCGTGCTGCCGATGGCGCTGCCCGGGCTGTTCACCGCTGGCATCTTCGCGTTCACCGCGTGCTGGACCGAGTTCCTGATGGCCCTGTCGTTCAACAGCGCCGACGCTTTCCGCACCATCCCGGTCGGCATCGCCCTGTTCGGCAACGCCCATGTGACACCGTACGGTGCGATCTTCGCCGCGAGCGCCGTGGCCGTCGTGCCCATCGCCATCCTCGTGCTGGTGTTCCGCAAGTCCGTCGTCTCTGGCCTCACCTCCGGGGCCGTCAAGGGCTGAACAGATGGATGCCTCGCCCCCGCGTCAGCTGCCTGCGTCAAGCAGCATCAACGACGTGGCGAGAGCGACCGGCGTGTCGACGGCGACGGTCTCGCGGGCGCTCCGCGGGCTGCCGAACGTCTCCGAGACGACCAGGGCGATCGTGCGTCAGGCGGCCGCCGAGCTCGGATACGTGCCGTCGTCGAGTGCCGCGGGGCTGGCATCCGGGCGGACGATGGCGATGGGCGTCGTCGTTCCGACCCTGGAGCTGTGGTTCTACTCGACCGTGCTCGAGGGCGTCGACGCCGTGCTGCGGCGCGCGGGGTACGACCTCATCCTGTTCAATCTCGGCGACCGGCATGGCGAGCGGGAGCGGGTCTTCGACCGCAGCATCCTGCGCAAGCGAACGGATGCCCTCATCGCGCTCTGCGTCGACTTCAGCGCTGAGGAGCGCAGGCAGCTGGCCTCGACGGGGCATCCGACCGTGATCGTGGGCGGCGCCGTCCGGGGCCTTCGGCACGTCGCCATCGACCAGCTCGGTGCGGCTCGGATGGCGACGGAGCACCTCATCGGGCTCGGCCACAGGGACATCGCGCACGTCGCCGGCGACGCGATCCCCGGATACACGAAGGATGCTCCGGAGCAGCGGCGGCGCGGATTCCAGAACGCTCTGGCCGCGCATGGACTGCAGAACCGCCCGGAGTGGACCGTGCACGGTGCGTTCGACCTCGCTACCGCGCGAAGAGCGGTGGCCGAGCTGCTCGAGCGCCCCGGCCCGCGGCCGACCGCGATCTTCGCGGATTCCGACGAGATGGCCATCGGCGCCATGGTGGCGGCAAGGAGCGCGGGGCTGCAGGTTCCGGAGGACCTCTCGATCATCGGCATCGACGACCACCGGCTGGCCGCGCCGTTCGAGCTCACCACGGTTGCGCAGGACCCGTTCGAGCAGGGCGCGCTGGCGGCCAGGATGCTGCTCGAGGAGCTGCGAACACGCACCCCGGTCAAGCGATCGGTGCGGATGCCGGTGCAGCTGATCGTGCGCGGGAGCACCGCCGCACCCCCGGTCGCGGCGCCCGCCTCCGCTCCGGCGGCTGCCCCTTCGCGACTCACCCCGGCATCGCCACCCGCGGCATAGCCGCCGATCCAGCGCACGATGCGCCGGAAATAGCTCGATGCGCCGGAACTATCGAGCGGATATGTCCGGCGCATCGTCTGTTCTCCGGCCGACCATGCGACGTCGTGAACCCGCTCCGTCGCGATTCGGCGGGTGAGCGAGGTCAGTCGGCGTCGCCGATCCCGATCGCTTCCGCCCGCTGCTCCACGTCTTCGATCGCACCGTCTGCGCGACGCAGTGCGCGCCGCCCGAACACGATGATCAGCGTCGAGATCACGAGCACGATCGCGCCGAACAGGAACGGCACGGCTGCGCCGAACGCGTTGCCGAGGGCCGCAG
>NZ_JBQCIE010000059.1:0-4951 GCF_051954055.1 Humibacter sp.
ACGCCGAGCGTCTTGATCGGAGTGTCGGGGTCCTCGCGAAGACCGACGAGGTCAAGCAGCTCACGGGCGCGCTTCTGCGACGCGACCCAGTCGATGCGGCCGAACCGGGTGATCTCGTTGCCGAGGAAGAGGTTCTCGGTGATCGAGAGCTCGGGGATGAGCGCCAGCTCCTGATGGATGATCGCGATACCGGCGGTCTCGCTCTGCTTCGTGTTCGAGAAGCGAACCGTCTCGCCCTCGTAGATGATCTGGCCCTCGTACGTGCCGTAGGGGTAGACGCCGGACAAGACCTTCATCAGGGTCGACTTGCCCGCGCCGTTCTCGCCGCAGATCGCGTGGATCTCGCCGCGCGCCACGGTCATCGTCACGTCCGAGAGTGCGACCACACCGGGGAAGCGCTTGGTGATCTCGCGCATTTCCAGAATGGGGGCGTTCGCCACGGATGATCCTCTCGCTGTGCGGGGCGAGGCATCCTTCGTGCAAGCCGCTTGAGGCTCTTCACGTGTGGGTTCGACGCCCTCGTCCCGTGGTGCTGCGGCCACTCGGACCGCTTTCCGTTGCCTCGGGTGCGGCAACGAAACGCCACGCTAACACAGATGCGTTCAGGTATTGAACACAAGCGCGAAAATGAGCACCGCGCTCGGCGTGCGAGTGAACACAAGCTCGAACCGACGATCGGAGAGCCCAGTGTTTCTGCGGAAGCGCGGGCTACGCCCGGCCGTGAGTCGCGCGCGAGCGTCTGGAAAGTGAATCCACGATGACGGCGAGCAGCAGCACGGCGCCCGTGATGATGTACCGCACCGAGGCGTCGAGGTTGAGCAGCGTCAGTCCGCTGGAGATGGCCGAGATCACCAGAACGCCGAGCACGGCCGACCATGCGCTGCCCCGCCCGCCGAACAGGCTCGTGCCGCCGATGATGGCGGCGGCGATGGCGTTGAGGTTCGTGTCGGCGGACCCGGTGAGCGTTGTCGCCGAGCCGAGCCGGGCGGCCGAGAGCACCCCGCCGAGCGCCGCCAGCGCCGAGCAGATGACGAAGGCCGTGATCAGGGTGCGGGTGACGGGCAGGCCGGCGCGGCCCGCGGCATCCACGTTCCCGCCGACGGCGAAGACGGATCGGCCCCAGCGCGTGCGGCGCAGCAGGTACGAGACGACTACGACGAGCAGCAGGAACAGCACGGGCATGATCGCGGTGCCTCGGTCGAGCGAGAGGTACCAGACCACGATGCAGAGCGCCACCAGCAGGGCGGCGGCCTTGACGATCGTGACCGATGGATGCTCCGCCGGCAGCTGTGCGAGCATCCGTCTGCGCCTGCGTGCGAGCCCGGTGCCGAGCACGGCCAGTGCGGCGACGCCGACGATGATGTAGGCGACCCAGGGTGGCAGGAACCACGTGTTCGCGAACTGAACGAGCGGGTCGGTGAACGGGATGTTGATGGATCCGCTGGGGCCGAGGAGCGCCAGCTGCACGCCGAGGAAGGCCAGGAGTCCGGCGAGCGTGATCAAGAAGCTGGGCACGCCGAAGCGGGTGAGCAGGAAGCCGTAGAACGCGCCGATCGCTGCGCCCGCCGCGATCGCGGCAAGCACGCCGACGATCATCGGCCATCCGAGCCGCATCGCGAACACGCCCACCACGGCGCTCGCCAGGCCGCTGACGGATCCGACGGAGAGGTCGATCTGCGCCACCAGCAGCACGACGACGGTTCCGAGCGCGATCACGCCGAGCGGCGTGGCCTGGAGCGTGAGGTTCACCAGGTTTCCGGGCGCCAGGAACCGCGGATTGAGCGCCTGGAACAGCACGGCGATGACGAGCAGCCCGAGCACCACGGGCAGCGAGCCGAGCTCGCCGTCGCGCAGCCGCCCCGCAAACCCGGATGCCATGTCCCGCAGAGTGTAGACGGCGCCCGGCTCCGCCCGGCCACGAGCGGGTCCACGAGGGACAGCTGTGCGATCCATCGCGTTCATCGGCCGCTCCCGTCGCCGGATGCAGTGTCGCCGTCGGCGCTCCCGAACCGACCGCCGAAGCGGTCCCGCGGGTCGTCCTCCGGCGTGCCCTCCTCGAGGTTCAGCACCCCGGTGATCGACGCGATGATGTCTTCGTAGCTGAGGTCGGGCGCCCTGAACCGGCCGTTCACGCGGCCGAGCCGCAGCACGATCACCCGGTCGGCGACCGCCTGCACGTCGGCCATGTTGTGGCTGATCAGCACGACGCAGTGCCCGCGGTCGCGCAGCAGCTCGATGAGGTTGAGCACCTCTGCGGTCTGGGCGACGCCGAGCGCCGCGGTCGGCTCGTCGAGGATGACCACGCTCGGCTCGCCGATCAGCGATCGCGCGATCGCCACGGTCTGACGCTGGCCGCCGGAGAGCGTGGCGACGGGCATCCGCACCGAGGGGATGCGAGCAGACAGTTGCCGCAGCAGCTCCCACGAGCGCTGCTCCATCGTCTCCTCGTCGAGCGGCCCGTTGCCGAGCTCCTGCCCGAGGAACAGGTTGGCGACCACGTCGAGGTTGTCGCACAGAGCGAGATCCTGGAACACGGTGGCGATGCCGAGCTCGCGGGATGCCGCTGGCGACGGGATCGTGACGTGACGGCCCTCGTACGCGATCGTCCCCGCATCCGGCGGGTGGACCCCCGCCAGGATTTTCACCAACGTCGACTTGCCCGCTCCGTTGTCGCCGACGAGTGCGACGACCTCGCCGCCGTACAGGTCGAGGTCCACGCTGCGGAGGGCCTGGATGTGCCCGAACGACTTGCTGATGCCGCGCATGCTGACGACCGGCTCGAGCACGTCGGCCGAGCCCGTGGCATCCGGGCTCGGGGCAGCGTCTCCCGCACTCATGAGATGCCGTGCTCCTTGCAGTAGGCCTGGTACGCGGGCGTGCAGATCTCCGCGGCGGTGTGGAATCCGGTGTCGATCACGACCTTCTTCACGTTCTGCAGTGTCACCGTGACCGGCTTGAGCGTCACGGTGGGCACCGGCTTTCCCGACACCTTCGTAGTCGTCGTGCCCTTTGGATGCCCGCCGCGCACCACCGTGAGTGCGGCATCCGCGGCGATCTGCGCCTGTTGCCTGATCGGCTTGTACACGGTCATGTACTGGGTTCCGGCGATGATGCGCTGCACGGCGGCCACCTCGGCATCCTGCCCGGTCGTCGGCGGAACCGGGTTCACACCGGCGGCCTGCAGTGCGGCGATGGCGCCCTGCGCGAGGCCGTCGTTCGCGGCATAGACGCCGGTGATACGGGTGCCGAACTGGGTGATCTGCCCGGCGACCCAGGTCTGCGCCTCCGAGCCGGCCCAGTCCGGAGTGTCGTACTCGGCCAGCACCGTGTAACCCGACGAGTCGATCACCGAGTGGGCGCCCTCCTTGTAGGCGCGGGCGTTGTTGTCGGTGGGCGATCCATTGACCATGAGGATGCCCGACCCGGCTGGCGCCTTCAGCTCCCGCAGGCGATCCACCAGTGCCTGCGCCTGGAGCACGCCGACGCGCTCGTTGTCGGCGGAGACGAAGAACGACAGGTCGGGGCTGTCGATGATGCGGTCGTAGGCGATCACCGGCACGCCCTTGGCGACCGCCTCGTTGACGATGGATGCCGCTGCCTCGCCGTCGACGGCATCCAGCACCAGAACGGCGACCCCCTGCGCAAGCATCGACTCGGCCTGCTGCTGCTGTCTCGCCGCGTCGGCGGAAGCGTTCTGGTAGGCCACACTGCAGCCAGGGCACTTATCGTGGATGCGCGCCTCGAACGCCGGCCGGTCGGCGGATTCGTAGCGGGTGTTCGTGGAGTCGGGCAGCAGCAGCCCGATGGTCGCGTGCGCCGGATCGATGGCCGCGTGCGACGTATCGCCGGGCGCCACCGCGTTGGAGCACCCGACGAGGGCGAACACGCAGGCGGCGACCGCGAGCAGCGAACCCGCGCGGATCGCCTTCATTCCGCGATGTCCTCCACCGGTGTCGAGTCCTCGGGCTGAATGGAGACGCGGTCGACCGCCATCGCGACGGCGCCCATCGCCGCGGCGCCCGCCCCGAGCTGGCCCTGCACGATCTCCGGCGCGAAGGTGGTTCCGGCCAGCACGGCCCGCTCCACCTCGCGGCGCATGGGCCCGAGCAGTAGCTCGCCGGAGCGGCCGAGCTCGCCGCCGACGACGATGCGCTCAGGATCGAGCAGGTTGCACAGGTTCGCGGTGGCCACCCCGATGGCGGTGCCGGCGTCGGCGATCGCGCGGATGGCATCCGCATCGCCCGACATCGCACGAACGATCACGTCTTGCAGCTTGATGCCTCGGCCGGCGGACTGCAGCCGCTGGATGAGCGCGCTCCCGCCGGCGATGGCCTGAACGCACCCGCGATTGCCGCACTCGCACACCGGGCCGTCCTCCTGGATGACCGTATGCCCGAGCTCGCCCGCCATGCCGCCGTGGCCGGAGTACACGCGTCCGCCGAGCACGAGGCCGGCGCCGATGCGGTCGCCCACGTCGACGAACACGACGTCTTCCTTGCCTCGCGCGGCACCCAGCCGCAGCTCACCGAGGGCGGCGGCGTTGGCATCCGTGTCGACGAACACAGGCCGCTTGAGTCGTTGCTGCAGCACGTCGGAGACCTCGACGCCGTCCCATCCGCGCAGGATGCCGCGCCGTGCGATGCGCCCGGTGCGCCGGTCGACGGGCGCAGGAAGCGCGACGCCGACCGCGAGCAGGTCGAGCATGCCTGCGCCGGCGGACTCGAGCATGTCGGCCAGCAGCAGCATGACCCGGTCGAGCTCGTTGTCGGCGCGATGGTCTTTGGCCAGTGGCATGTGCGACTCGGCGACGACCGTGTAGGCGACATCGGAGATGGAGATGCGCAGGTGCCGCGTGGAGAAGTGCACGCCGGCGACGAGTCCGAGAGCGTGCGCGAGCGTGACGTGCTGTGCCCGGCGGCCGCTCCGAGTGCCCGGCGCGGTGTTGAGAACG
>NZ_JBQCIE010000060.1:0-41670 GCF_051954055.1 Humibacter sp.
GCGCCGAGTCGTCCGGCGGCAGCACACTCGCCGTCCCCAGATATGGGAAGTCGTTCGGCTTCCACATTGGAACCCTGTCCCGCAGGGAATCGTGTCCGCTCCGGACACCATGACAACCATGTCCCGCGACGACTCAACGTCCTTCATCATCGTGCGACGGTGCGAGCAGCTCGACCTCACGGACGATCGCAGGCGCCGGCGCTCGATCGGGTCCGGCGCGTGGTCTCGTGTGTCCGCCGGCAGCTACGCACGCACCGCCGAGTGGCGGGCTCTACGTCCCATCGAGCAGCACCGCGTACGCGTGGCCGAAGCGCTGCGGCGCATCCAGCCAGGTGCCGTGGTCTCTCATCTGGCTGCAGCGGCGCACCACGACATCGACGTGCTGGGGACGTGGCCGGAATCCGTCGACGTCACCGTGGATCACGCGTCAGGTGGTCGATCGACGGGCGCTATTCGCCGGCACGCGACGGGTCTCGCCGGGGTTCAGCGAGAACCGCTGGGCGAGCACGAGGTGACCACGCCGGCTCAGACCGCACTCGATCTGGCTCGCACGCTGCCGTTCGTCGCCGCGGTGACGGCGGTCGACCAGGCGATCTGGACCGGGCGACCTGGTGGTCCGCTGACAACCCTCGCGGAGATCATCGGACTTCTGGATGCCGGTCGACCGCGACGAGGAGACGCGAAGGCTCGCCGCGTGTTCGGATTCACCAACCCCGAGTCCTCAAACGTGCGTGAGTCTCAGAACTTCGTCGTCGTGGTGTCTCTCGGGTTTCCCCGACCCCTCGTGCAGTATCCACGCGTCTTGCGCAGTGGTCGGCTCGCGATCGCCGACCTCTACTTCGAGGAGCAGGACCACTGGTGCGAGATCGACGGGCGTGGCAAGTATCTCAGTCCCAAGTTCGGAGCAGAGCGCGATCCCGCTCAGATCGTCATCGACGAAAAGAACCGGGAGAACGAAATCCGCCGAGAGGTCCGTGGCTTTTCCCGTTGGGAGGCGACGGATGCCGACCGGCCGCGAGACATCTACGACATCCTCACCCAAGACGGACTTCGCTCGTCCAAACCGCGGCCCTGATGATGCTTGGCGCTACACGTACCGGCATGCGCCACAGAAATCGGAGGGTGGAAACGCCACAGGTATCGGCATCCGCTACACGAATCGGCATCCGCCACAGAACATTCCTATGGCGGATGCCGATTCGTGTAGCGCGAAGGCCCGCACGCGGCGGGCACCCCTACCAGCTGACGGGGAGCGCCTTGCCCTCCTCATAGCCGGCCGCTGACTGGATGCCCACCAGCGCCCGGTCATGGAACTGCTTCAACGTCCGCGCCCCGGCGTAAGTGAACGAGCTACGCAGACCGGTCGTGATCATGTCGAGCAGGTCCTCCACCGACGGACGCAGCGGGTCGAGGTAGATGCGCGAGCTGGAGATGCCCTCCGCGAACAGCTCCTTTCGGGCGCGCTCGTACGGGTCGAGCCGCTCGAAGCGCTGCTGAACCGCCTTGGTGGATGCCATCCCCCAGCTCTCCTTGTAGAGCCGGCCCGTCTCATCGGTCTGAAGGCGTCCGGGCGCTTCGACCGTGCCGGCGAACCAGGATCCGATCATGACGGATGCCCCGCCCGCCGCCAGAGCGAGCGCCACGTCGCGCGGGTACCGCACACCGCCATCCGCCCAGACGTGTGCTCCGAGCTCGCGCGCGGTCTCGGACGTCTCGAGCACGGCCGAGAACTGCGGCCGCCCGACCGCCGTCATCATCCGGGTGGTGCACATGGCGCCCGGCCCGACGCCGACCTTGAGGATGTCCGCACCCGCCGAGACGAGGTCGCGCACTGCCTGGTCTGTCACCACGTTGCCTGCAGCGATCGGAACGCCGAGGCGCAGCCTCGCCACCGCGTGGATGGCCCGGCGCATCGCGTCCTGGTCGCCGTGGGCCGTATCGAGCACCAGCACATCGACGCCCGACGACACCAGTGCCCGCGCCCGGCCGGTGACGTCGCCGTTGATGCCGATCGCGGCCGCGATGCGCAGCCTGCCGTGCGCGTCGACCGCGGGCCGATAGATGGTGGAGCGCAGCGCACTCGTCCTGCTGAGCGTGCCGACGACACGACCGTGATCGAGCACGGGCGCGAAGTCCAGATCGGCCGCTTCGAGCAGGTCGAAGGCGGCACGGGCATCCGGAACATCCTCCGCGTCGATCGACGGAAGCGACCCGTGCAGCAGCTCGCCGAGCCGGGCGTCGGGAAGCGCGCCAGCGAGGTCGCGGGCGGCGAGGCATCCGATGTACTTGCCGGTGTCGTCGTGCAGAACGATGCCGTGGCCGGGCAGCGGCGGAACGACGGTGAGTGCCTGCTCGACCGTCTCGTCGGGGTTCATCGCGAACGGCGAATCGAAGACGGTGGGCTGCGCCTTCACCCAGTCGATGGCCGCTTCCAGGTCTTGCGGATGCATGTCCTGCGGCAGCACGCCGAGCGCGCCGCGTCTGGCCAGGGTGGCCGCCAGGCGCGGGCCCGTTACGGAGTTCATGTTCGCCGAGACGATGGGGATGCTCGCGCCGGTCCCGTCCTCGGGCGCGAGCGAGACATCCATGCGGCTTGTCACATTCGAGCGGCTGGGCACCAGGAACACGTCCGAGTAGGTCAGGTCGTGCGTCGGCGCCGTTCCATAGAACTGCATGGAGCCAACGTTACGAGGTGCCCGAGCGGGTCGCACTCGTCCGCGCGGACCGTGACGACGCCAGCTGTGTTCGCAGCTCCGCCGCTCAACAGCCTCCATCGGCTCGGCAAAGCGAGCAAGCTCGCTCTGCTCTCGCCTCAGTCGGCTGTGCTCGCAGCTGCGCCGCTCAACAGCCTTCATCGGCTCGGCAAAGCGAGCAAGCTCGCTCTGCTCTCGCCTCAGTCGGCTGTCAAGCACCGTGCGCCGAGACGCGGCGCAGAGACGATTCGATTAGGCTTGATCCCTGGCCGGAGCGGCCGTCACCTGTGCCCTCAGTGACCTCCGTTCCGTGCGCAGATAGCCATCAACGAAGAGAGTGGGCGAAACGGCTGTGTCGAGCCAGTTGACCGGTGTAGGAACAGACGAGGGAGCATCAGGAGAATTCGGAGTCAATGAATGGCTCGTCGACGAGCTGTACGAGCAGTACATCGCCGACAAGAACTCGGTGGACAAGTCCTGGTGGCCCATTCTCGAGACCTACACGCCCGGCAAGACCGCCGCGGCCGCTCCTCCGGCGGAATCCGCCGGCACCACTGAATCGGCGGAAGCCAGGGTCGCCGCCCCCGCTCCGCAGCAGGCCGCAGCCCCGCAGGCTCCCGCCCCGCAGCAGACCGCGGCACCGCAGGCTCCCGCAGCCCCGCCCGCACCGCAGCCTCAGGCCGCCGGGGCGGCAGAGCCCGCGCCTGCGACGCAGCCTGTCGCCCGCACGACATCCGTCGCACCGCGCCCGGCTCCCGTGCCGGCCGACGCGCCCGTCACCGCTCCGCAGGGCGTCGTGCGCGAGGGCGAGAAGGCCCCTGAGGAGCCGAAGCCGGTCGTCACCCCGCTTCGCGGCATGGCCAAGACGCTGGCCACCAACATGGATGCCAGCCTCACCGTGCCGACGGCGACGAGCGTTCGTACCATCCCGGCGAAGCTGATGATCGACAACCGCATCGTCATCAACAACCACCTCGGACGCACCCGCGGCGGCAAGGTCAGCTTCACGCACCTGATCGGCTGGGCGCTCATCCAGGCGCTGAAGGACTTCCCGAGCCAGAACGTCTACTACGACGTGGTCGACGGCAAGCCGTCGGTGGTCTCCCCCGCGCACATCGGGCTCGGCATCGCGATCGACATCCCGAAGCCGGACGGCTCTCGCGCCCTGCTCGTTCCCGCGATCAAGCGCGCCGAGTCGCTCACGTTCGGCGAGTACCTGGCCGCATACGAAGACCTGGTGAAGCGCGCAAGGGCCAACAAGCTGACGGCGGATGACTTCAGCGGCGCGAGCATCTCGCTCACGAACCCTGGCGGCATCGGCACCGTTCACTCCGTGCCGCGCCTGATGAAGGGCCAGGGCTGCATCATCGGTGCGGGAGCCCTCGAGTACCCGGCGGAGTTCCAGGGGTCGTCCCTGAAGACGCTCACCACCCTCGGTGTCGGCAAGACCATCACGCTGACCAGCACCTACGACCACCGCGTCATCCAGGGCGCCGGCTCCGGCGAGTTCCTCAAGGTCGTGCACGAGCTGCTCATCGGCCAGCGCGACTTCTACGAGGACATCTTCGCCGCGCTGCGCATCCCGTACGACCCGATCCACTGGGCCGAGGACATCAGCGTCGACCTCGCCAGTTCGGTCGACAAGACCGCCCGCGTGCAGGAGCTGATCAACTCGTTCCGGGTGCGCGGCCACCTGATGGCCGACATCGACCCGCTGGAGTACAAGCAGCGCACCCATCCGGACCTCGACATCGCCACTCACGGCCTCACCTTCTGGGACCTCGACCGCCAGTTCGTCACCGGGCGATTCGGGGGCGACAAGCGCACGATGCTGCTGCGCGACATCCTCGGCGTGCTGCGCGACTCGTACTGCCGCACGGTGGGCATCGAGTACATGCACATCCAGGACCCCGCCCAGCGCAAGTGGGTGCAGGACCACGTCGAGGTGCCCTACGAGAAGCCGACGCACGACGAGCAGCTGCGCATTCTGGGCAAGCTGAACGAGGCCGAGGCGTTCGAGACGTTCCTGCAGACGAAGTACGTCGGGCAGAAGCGGTTCAGCCTCGAAGGCGGCGAGTCGACGATCGCGCTTCTGGATGCCGTGCTGCAGGAGGCCGCGCAGGACGGCCTCGACGAGGTGGCCATCGGCATGGCGCACCGCGGCCGTCTCAACGTGCTCACGAACATCGCGGGCAAGACCTACGGCCAGATCTTCCGCGAGTTCGAGGGAGCCCAGGACCCGCGCACCGTCGGCGGCTCGGGCGACGTGAAGTACCACCTCGGCACCGAGGGCACCTTCACGGGTGCGAACGGCGAGGAGATCGCCGTGTACCTGGCCGCGAACCCGTCCCACCTCGAGGTGGTCGACGGTGTTCTGGAGGGCATCACCCGCGCGAAGCAGGATCGCCGCCCGGCCGGCACGTTCCTGACGCTGCCCATCCTCATCCACGGCGATGCCGCGATGGCCGGACAGGGCGTCGTCGTCGAGACGATGCAGATGTCGCAGCTGCGGGCGTACCGCACCGGTGGCACCATCCACATCAACATCAACAACCAGGTCGGATTCACCACGCCGCCGAGCGAGGGCCGTACCTCGGTGTACGCGACCGACGTGGCGAAGGCGATCCAGGCGCCGATCTTCCACGTGAACGGCGACGACCCCGAGGCCGTCGTGCGGGTGGGCCAGCTGGCCTTCCAGTTCCGTCAGGAGTTCAAGAAAGACGTCGTCATCGACCTCATCTGCTACCGCCGTCGCGGGCACAACGAGGGCGACGACCCGTCGATGACGCAGCCGCTGATGTACAACCTCATCGAGGCGAAGCGTTCAGTGCGCCGCCTGTACACCGAGGCTCTCGTCGGTCGCGGCGACATCTCCGAGGAGGAGTACGAGCAGGCGCACAAGGACTTCCAGGAGCGCCTGGAGCGTGCGTTCGCCGAGACCCACGCCGCGCAGACCGGGTCCATCCCCGTCGTCTCCGGCGACCCGGATGCCATCAACGACCTGGAGCGGCCGGACGCGCAGCAGGATGCCCCGCGCGGCGAACTCGCGACGACCGGGGTCTCCGACTCGGTCATCCAGACCATCGGGCAGGCGTTCGACAACCCGCCGGCCGGTTTCACTGTGCACGCGAAGCTGAAGCAGCTTCTCGGCAAGCGCGTCGAGATGACGAAGAACGGCGGCATCGACTGGGCGATGGGCGAACTGCTCGCGCTCGGCTCGCTGCTGCTGGAGGGCACCCCGGTACGCCTCGTCGGTCAGGACTCCCGCCGTGGCACGTTCGTGCAGCGCCAGGCGGTTCTGCACGACCGGGTGAACGGTCAGGAATGGCTGCCGCTGGCCAACCTCAGCGACAACCAGGCGAAGTTCTGGATCTACGACTCCCTGCTCAGCGAGTACGCGGCGATGGGCTTCGAGTACGGCTACTCGGTGGAGCGGCCGGATGCTCTTGTCGCCTGGGAGGCGCAGTTCGGCGACTTCGCCAACGGCGCCCAGACGGTGATCGACGAGTTCCTCTCCTCCGCCGAGCAGAAGTGGGGTCAGCGCTCGTCGCTCGTGCTGCTGCTCCCACACGGCTACGAGGGCCAGGGCCCCGACCACTCGTCGGCGCGCATCGAGCGCTACCTTCAGCTGTGCGCCGAGGACAACATGACGGTCGCCCGTCCCTCGACGCCGGCGTCGTACTTCCACCTGCTGCGTCGGCAGGCATACGCTCGTCCGCGACGTCCGCTCATCGTGTTCACGCCGAAGGCGATGCTGCGTCTGCGCGGAGCCACGAGCGACGTTTCCGAGTTCACGTCCGGCTCGTTCCGTCCGGTGATCGACGACCCGCGCGATGTCGACAAGAACGCTGTGAAGCGCGTGCTGCTCATGGCGGGCAAGGTCTACTACGACGTCAAGGCGGAGCTCGACAAGAATCCGGATGACCGCGTCGCGCTGGTGCGTGTCGAGCAGTACTACCCGTTCCCGGGCGACGAGCTGAAGTCGGTGCTGGCGTCGTATCCGAACGCGGAGTTCTTCTGGCTGCAGGACGAGCCGGAGAACCAGGGCGCGTGGATCTACATGGCGCTGTCGGCCGCGAAGGCCGGCCTGCCGCCGTTCGGCGTCTTCTCGCGGGCGGCGTCCGCTTCCCCGGCCACCGGCTCGGCGAAGCGCCACGCGCAGGAGCAGTCCGACCTGATCAAGCGCTCCCTCACCCTCTAACACCGCCAACAGAGAGAGGGGGACCACGCCGAATGGTCGCGGTCCTCCTTTTTCTCATTCCCTCAACCGAACGGCGAGCAAGCCTTCGGTGGGATGTGCTCAGGGCTCAGGTGTCCCTCGCCGAGAGACTGGCATTGGGTCTGGCAGGAGCGCCGCGAAGCGACGCGGGGGCATGTCTCTCGGCGAGGGACAGCTGAGCCCGATGCTTAATGAGTCGACTGAATGCTCCGCAGTCGCGCCAGCACCTGAACACGTAGCTGTTCCGGTGCCGTCTCCTTGCACGCCCGCTGCACGACTTCCGTGAGCACCATGCCGACGTGCACCTCGCCCTGGCAGTCGCTGCAGTTCTCCAGGTGCTCCCGGATGTCCGCAGCATCGTCGGCCTGCAACTCGTGGTGCAGGTACTCCTCGATGTCCTTCTTGGCCTTTTCGCAGCCGCAGTCGCTCATGTGGTGCTCCCGGTGTTCTGCACGGCGTCGGCCTTCTGCTGGGCATCCTTCTGGGTGTCCCTGACAGCGCTGAGGCCTCGTTCGTGCGCGTAGTCCGTCAACAGCTCCCGGAGCATCCGCCTGCCACGGTGCAGACGGCTCATCACGGTGCCGATCGGGGTCTTCATGATGTCGGCGATCTCCTGGTAGGAGAAGCCCTCGACGTCGGCGAGGTACACCGCGAGGCGGAAGTCCTCGGGGATGGCCTGCAGCGCGTTCTTCACGTCGGAGTCGGGGAGGTGGTCGATCGCCTCCGCCTCGGCCGAGCGGGATGTCGCCGACGTGGCGGATGCAGCGCCGCCGAGCTGCCAGTCCTCGAGCTCGTCGATCGGGTTCTGGTAGGGCTCGCGCTGCTTCTTGCGGTACGTGTTGATGAAGGTGTTCGTGAGGATGCGGTACAGCCAGGCCTTCAGGTTGGTGCCCTGCTTGAACTGACCGAACGCCGCGTACGCCTTGACGAACGTCTCCTGCACGAGGTCTTGGGCATCCGCCGGGTTGCGCGTCATGCGCAACGCCGCCGCATACAGCTGGTCCATGAACGGGAGCGCCTGCTCTTCGAACAGGGCGCCGACGTCCTTGGCTGATTCGTCGCGCGTGTTTTCCTCGTGTGGAGTCGACATCACGGCCCAGTCTAGGCCGGGCATCACGGTGCGAAGACCGCGCTGACGGGCGACGGATCGGAGCGACGGGGTCGTCAGCGGGGCTTCGAGCAGCGCCTGGGCCATCCGTGCATTCACCTCCGTGTCGTCCGGTCGATCGATACTCTTGACAAGCGATGTTGATCTCGAAATATTCCGCGCCGGACTTCGACCCCTACGGCGACAAGAAGCCTGAGGAGCCGGATGCGCTCTGGCCGGCGCCCACGGCAGCCGGCCCCCTGCAAGCGCGCCTTGCGCTGCCCGGCTCGAAGTCCATCACGAACCGCGAGCTCGTGCTGGCGGCCCTTGCGGATGCCCCGTCGCTGCTGCGTGCCCCGCTGCACTCCAGAGACAGCGCGAACATGATCGCGGCTCTGCGGGCTCTCGGCACTCGGATCGAGGAGCGGGACGGCGCAGGACGATTCGGCCCGGACCTTCTCGTCACACCGGGCGAACTGACCGGGAGCACCACGATCGACTGCGGGCAGGCGGGCACGGTTATGCGCTTCGTGCCGCCCGTCGCGGCGCTGGCGCTCGGTCCCACCACGTTCGACGCCGACGATTCCGCGCGGGGACGCCCGATGGGCGGCATCGTCGCGGCGCTGCATGCCCTCGGCGTCGACATCGACGACGACGGCCGCGGCGGGCTCCCGTTCACTGTGCACGGTACGGGCCGCGTGATCGGCGGCGCGATCGAGATCGATGCGTCGGCATCGAGCCAGTTCGTCTCGGCGCTGCTGCTGTCGGCGGCCCGATTCGACGAAGGGCTCCGCCTCACCCACGTCGGCGATCGGCTGCCGAGCCTACCGCACATCGAGATGACGATCGATGCGCTCGCCCGCCGCGGGGTGACGGTGCAGAGCCCGCGCATCGGCGAATGGGTCGTGGAGCGGGGTTCCATCGGCGGCCGCGATGTCGACATCGAGCCCGACCTCTCCAACGCCGCGCCGTTCCTCGCCGCCGCTCTCGTGACCGGCGGCAGCGTCACGGTGACGGGCTGGCCGGATGCCACGACACAGGTGGGCGCCGACCTCGCGGGCATCCTTCCCGCTTTCGGCGCCACTGTGGAGCGTGCGGAGGGCGACCTGACCGTGCGCGGCGGCGACGGCATCCGCGGTGTCGACCTCGACCTCACGACCGGCGGCGAGCTCGCGCCGACCGTCGCCGCGCTGGCCGCCCTCGCGGACTCCCCCAGCACCATCACCGGGATCGGGCACATCCGTCACCACGAGACGGACCGGCTCGCCGCCCTTGCCACCGAGATTCGGGCGCTCGGCGGTGAGGTCGACGAACTGGACGACGGGCTGCGGATCACGCCACGCCCCCTGCACGGCGGCGTCTGGCACAGCTACGAGGACCACCGCATGTCGACCAGCGGCGCGCTGATTGGGCTGGCCGTGCCGGGCATCCAGATCGAGAACGTCGAGGCGACGCACAAGACGCTTCCGCAGTTCACGGAGCTGTGGCAGTCGATGGTCGGCCACGCCGCCGTCTCCCACGCCCGGTTGGCGACGACGTGAGCGGAGCACAGGCCGCGTGAGCTGGTGGGACACCGACGACGACGAGGATGAACCGTACGGCGAGTACGACGAGTCGTCAGTGCGTGTGCGACCGAACCCGAAAGGCAGCCGTCCGCGCACGAAGACCCGGCCGGAGCACGAGGACGCGGTCGTGGGCCGGGTGCTGGGGGTCGACCGGGGCCGCTACGCCGTGCTCGTCGACGAGAACACGACGGGCGAGCACGAGGCGATCGCCGCCAGGGCGAGCGAGCTGCGGAAGCAGGCGGTCGTCACCGGGGACCGCGTCGACCTGGTCGGCGACACGAGCGGTGAGGAGGGAACGCTCGCGCGCATCGTGCGCATCCGTGACCGCAGCACGCTGCTGCGCCGCAGCGCCGACGACACGGATGCCGTCGAGCGCGTCATCGTCGCCAACGCCGATCAGATGCTCATCGTGGTGGCCGCGGCCAATCCGGAGCCACGCACCCGCCTGGTCGACCGCTACCTCGTGGCTGCGTACGACGCAGGTATCGAGCCCCTGCTGTGCGTGACCAAGACCGATCTGGCCGATCCAGGGCCGTTCCTGGCGAACTTCGCGGGGCTGGACCTGCCCGTGTTCCTGAGCACCACGCTTGCACAGGATGCCCGTGCCGGCATCCCGCTCGACGAGCTGTTCCACGCGCTGGCCGGCCACGACACGGTCGCGGTTGGGCACTCGGGCGTTGGCAAGTCGACGCTCGTGAACGCGCTCGTGCCCGGGGCGGATCGCGCCACCGGTCACGTGAACGAGGTCACCGGGCGCGGCAGGCACACGTCGTCGTCGACGGTGTCACTGCGGCTGCGCTCCCCCTACGGCGACGGCTGGATCATCGACACCCCCGGCGTGCGCTCGTTCGGGCTGGGACACGTCGACCCTGCCAACATCCTGCGCGCGTTCACCGACCTCGCGGCGATCGCCGAGAACTGCCCGCGCGGCTGCACCCATCTGCCCGACGCACCGGACTGCGCGATCATCGAGGCGGTTGATGCCGGCGAGCTCGGCGAGCGTGGCCACGCCCGCCTCGACTCACTGCAACGCCTTCTCGCCACGTTCCGCTGACTGATCCCGCTGCACATCGGATGACTGACGACTCTCACTGTCGTCGGCCGTGAGAACATGACAGGATTGACGTCTAAACATCCGATCAATCCCCCGCACGAGGAGTGCCCATGCACGACCGCTTCGCTCGATCCGAGTGGTTCCGTCACGATCGTTTCGGCCTGTTCATCCACTGGGGTGCGTACGCCGTACCGGCGCGCGGCGAGTGGGCGCGATCGTTCGAGCGGATCAGCGTGGAGGACTATCAGCGGCACGTCGACGCGTTCCAGCCCGACTCGTTCGACCCGGGCGCGTGGGCGGACGCCGCGGTGGCCGCCGGCATGAAGTACGCCGTGCTCACGGCGAAGCACCACGACGGGTTCTGCCTGTTCGACTCGAAGCTCACCGACTACAGCACCATGCACAACGGGCTCGGTCGCGACGTCGTGGCCGAGTTCCTCGACGCGTTCCGCTCGCGCGGGCTCAAGGTGGGCCTCTACTACTCACTGCTGGACTGGCACCACCCCGACTACCCGGCGTACGGCGACGCGTACCACCCGATGCGCGACGAGGTCGCATGGAAGGACCGCACGCACGACTTCGACCGCTACCTCGAGTACCTGCACGGGCAGGTGCGTGAGCTGTGCACGAGGTACGGGCAGCTGGACATCCTGTGGTTCGACTTCTCCTACGACGACCTGACGGCCGAGAAGTGGCGGGCGACCGAGCTCGTCGACATGGTGCGCGAGCTGCAGCCGAATGTGATCGTGGACAACCGGCTGGAGGCATCCGGAGCGCAGAAGGGCAGCATCGTCACGGATGCTCCGACGCCGTTCAGCGGGGACTTCGCGTCGCCGGAGCAGATCATCCCGACCGAGGGTGTGCGCACCGAGAGCGGCGAGCCCGTTCCGTGGGAGGCGTGCATCACGCTCAACAACCACTGGGGGTACAACGCGTTCGACATGCTCTGGAAGCCGTCCGAGCTGGTCGTGCGCAAGCTCGTGGAGTGCGTCTCGAAGGGCGGGAACCTGCTGCTGAACGTCGGGCCGGATGCCCATGGCCGGTTCCCGCAGCCGGCCGTCGACATCCTGCGTGAGGTCGGCGCGTGGCTGCGTGACAACGGTGAGAGCGTCTACGGCGCGGGCGCCAGCACGCTGCCCAAGCCGGAATGGGGCCGCTACACGCAACACGGCGACACCGTGTACGCGCACGTGCTCGAGGCGCCCGTCGGGCCGCTCGCGCTCACGCCGCTGCGTCCCGACCAGGTGGCGGACATCCGTCTGGTCGCCGACGGAACCGACCTGCCGTTGGCGGGCGGCTGGCACTCGCCGGAACTCAACGAGAACGCGCTCGTCGCGTTCGGGCCGGATCAGACATCCACCTATCCGCTGCCCGACCCGGTCGACACGGTTCTCGCCGTCAGGCTGAGCGGGCGTTGATACCGTGAAAAGCATGAGCGACGCTTCCACCACCCCTACTCCCCGACTCGCCGCCGGCGACACGGCACCGGACTTCACGCTTGTCGATCAGGACGGCGCCGAGGTGTCGTTGCACGACTACGCGGGCCGGAACGTCGTCGTCTACTTCTACCCGGCCGCGATGACGCCGGGCTGCACCAAGGAGGCGTGCGACTTCCGCGACAACCTGAACTCGCTCGCGGCGGCCGGCTACCAGGTGCTGGGCATCTCGAAGGACGACCCGGCCACGCTCGCGAAGTTCCGCGATCGTGACAACCTCAACTTCCCGCTGCTGTCGGACCCCGACCTCACGGTGCACAAGCTGTACGGCGCCTACGGCGAGAAGTCGCTCTACGGCAAGGTCGTCACGGGCGTGCTCAGGTCCACATTCGTGGTGAACGAGGACGGCAGCATCCGCCTCGCGCTCTACAACGTGAAGGCCACCGGCCACGTCGCGTCGCTGCGGAAGAAGCTCGGGCTCGCCGCCTGATCGGCCGGGCCGTCAGCCGTTCTTAGGGTCGGACCCGGTTGCGGGGTCGCCCTCGGCCGGCGCCGTCTCGCGCGCGGTCACCCTTGTGACCTGTGGTGCGACCACCAGGCCGATGCCGACCGCGGCGATCACCAGAAGCCCCCAGCCCGCCTGCGGCACCGCTGTGACGCCGGTGAAACATCCGACCGCGATCGCGAGCACGAGCAGGTGCCAGGTGATCGTGGATGCCCGCATCCACGACCTCCTGCGCGCCGCCGCGACGGTCGTCAGCACCAGCCACAGGGCACAGAGCGCAGCGATGATGAGCAGCGCGATTCCGCTCGCGACATCGGATGCCGTGGCCTCTGCGGCCTGCACCGCGAGCCAGATCACGAGCGCGATGACCGCGAGAGACTCGAGCGCAAGAAGTGCGACGAGGCATCCGAGCAACGCCGGAAACGACTTTTCGGGCCGGTCAACGCCGATATCGGGCGATTGTTTCCGGTCTGTGTTCACAGCGTTATCCCAATCGAAACTCTTGATTTGCCACTACCAGTATGCGAGCATTTCTTGGTCGAGTTGTCGCTCACAGGGTGGTGGGCAGGTGTCCATCTGAAGAGGAACACAGTCCACCAGGTACAAGGGTCCACCAGGAACCGAGCCCGTCGGTACGGGGTCCGCCAAGATCATCACCCTGACTCGTCGCTTACCCGAATTCATGACCATTCGGTCATGCCCGGGCGTCACACGACGCACGCTATTTAAGGAGCACCCCCTATGGATTGGCGCGACAAAGCCGCCTGCCTGACAGCCGACCCGGAACTCTTCTTCCCGGTGGGCAACACGGGACCGGCTGTCGAGCAGATCGAAAAGGCGAAGGCCGTCTGCGCCCGGTGCACCGTGACAGAGACCTGCCTGCAGTACGCCCTGGAGACCGGCCAGGACTCGGGCGTGTGGGGCGGTCTCTCCGAAGACGAGCGCCGCGCTCTGAAACGACGCGCCGCGCGCGCACGCCGCGCTTCCTGAGCGCGCGCACGCCGCGCTTCCTGACGCGCTGTTACGCCTTGCGCAGGTAGCGCAGCGGCACCTCGATCGTCACCTCGGTACCCGTGCCCACCATGGTGTGCCAGTCGATCGTTCCGCTCAGCTCACCCTGAATGAGCGTGCGGACGATCTGCGTTCCGAGTCCGTCGCCGACCTTGCCCTCGGGCAAGCCGGAGCCGTTGTCCTTCACCTTCACGGTGAGAGTCTCCGGCGACCGGTGAGCAATGATCTCCACCTCGCCTGAGCGGCCTGCAAGACCATGCTCGACGGCGTTCGTCACCAGCTCGGTGAGCGCCAGCGCCAGCGGGGTCGCGTACTCGCTGGGCAGCTCACCGAAGCTGCCAGACGACTTCGGATGCACCGTCGTGTTGTGCGTGCTCGCCACCTCCGCGACGAGCAGCAGCACCCGGTCGAACACGTCGTCGAAGTCCACGATCTGGGCGAGACCCTCGGAGAGCGTGTCGTGCACGACCGCGATCGCCGAGACGCGGCGCATCGCCTGACCGAGGGCATCCCGTGCCTCCTCGGAGTGCGTGCGCCTGGCCTGGATGCGCAGCAGCGACGCCACCGTCTGCAGATTGTTCTTCACCCGGTGGTGGATCTCGCGGATCGTCGCGTCCTTGGTGATGAGCTCCTGCTCCTGGTGCCGCATCTCCGTCACGTCGCGGCACAGCACGATCGCGCCGGTTCGTTCGCCGTGCGTGCGGATCGGGATGGTGCGCAGCGACACCGTCACCCCGCGCGCCTCGATGTCGGTGCGCCACGGTGCGCGTCCGGTCACGACGAGCGGCAGCGACTCGTCGACGACGGAGTTGCCGGTGAGGAGCCTGGTCGTCACCTCGGCCAGCGACTCGCCCTCGAGCTCCTCGGTGAAACCCATGCGGTTGAACGCGGAGAGCGCGTTGGGGCTGGCGAAGGTCGTCACGCCGTCCACATCGAGGCGGATGAGCCCGTCGGATGCCCGGGGCGCGCCCCTTCGAGGACCGGCAGGTGCGCCCAGATCCGGAAAGTCGCCGGTGGCGATCATGCCGAAGAGGTCGTTCGCGCACGCGTTGAACGTCAGCTCCTGCCGGCTGGGCGTGCGGGCCTCGCTGAGATTGGTGTGCCTCGTCATGACGGCGATCGGGGTGGGCACGACCTGCGCACTGGATGCCGACACCCGACGGAACACCGGGATCGCACGCACTCGGGTCGGCATCTCCTCGTACCAGTCCGGGGCGTGCGAGTCCACGATCGCGCCCGCCTCGAACGCCTCGGTGGCCAGCCCCCGCCATTCCGCGCGGATCGGTTGGCCGACGAAGTCGCGATAGAACAGCGTGGCGGCACTCGAGGGGCGGGAGTGCGCGACGGCGATGAACCCGTCGTCGGTGGGCACCCAGAGCACGATGTCCGCGAACGCCAGGTCGGCCAGCAGTTGGCAGTCGCCGACGAGCAGGTGCAGCCATTCGATGTCTTCTGGTGTCGAACGGCCGTGCGCGACGACGAGATCACTGAGCGTGGACATCGCTTCAGTTTATGGCGCCGCGACCCTCGCATTTACGCAGGTTCGGAGACAGGACGCGGCCGCGCGGCGCGACGCCGTCGGCCGTGCTGCGGTTCTGGCTCCGGCGCGAGCTCGCGCTCGACGAATCTGCGCAGGGCGGCCCGCGCGGGCGACTTGGGCGACGCATCCCGCAGCGTGCGTCCGGTGAGCACGGCGAGGTCGAAGCCGGCCGGATCGTCCGGGATCAGTGCGGCCGGCTCCAGGCCGCCGAACCGCAGCAGCGTCGAGGCGACCTGAGCGAACGGATTGGCTCCCACGGCGGATGCCCGCACCCGGTTCACGAGCACGTGCGGCGGCGGCTCCGGTGCCGCTTCGACGAGGTCGCCGAACGAGCGGAGAAACCGGGAAAGACCCACCGGATCCGCGAGGCCCACCGCGATCACGTCGTCCGCGCCGTGCAACGCGGCCAGCGTCGCCGCATTGCGTCGCGGTGCGAACATGTCGCTGGTGATCTCCTCGTCGGTCTCGAGGTTGAACCCCACGTCGACCACGGTGTAGTCCACCCAGCTGCGGCACTGGGCGAGCACTCGCTCCACCCGCTCCGATGTCAGCTCCGGCCAGCGAGTGGCACGGCCGATGCCGGTGAGCACCCAGAACGCCCCACGCGGACTGGCGTAGCGCTGAGCGACGCGGACCAGCTCGTCGTGAGTGAGCGAGTCGGATGCCGCGAGGCGACAGGCGGCGGCGAATCCCGGCGCCTCGTCGAGCAGACCGAGCGCCGGAGCCGTCGCCCCGCCGTAGGGGTCGGCGTCGGCGAGCGCCACGCTGTGCCCGAGCGCCGCGAGCTCGGCAGCGATCGCGATGGCGACCGACGTGCGCCCCGGCGCTCCGGGCGGTCCCCAGACGGCGATGACGCGCGAGGCATCCTCTCGGCCGAGGGGGCCGCCGGCGCGGGACGGAATGGCGCGCACGCCGCGAAGGCTCGGCTCCAGTTCGGTCCAGTCGGCCGTCGCATCCAGCGAGTCGTACACGCCCAGCGCGAGGGCGTGCCGTCGCTCGGACTCCCCCGCCGCCAGAACGACGAGCCGGATGCCGCCGCGATCGCACGCGGCGACCACCTCGGCCGAGAGGCGCCCGCGCCCGGCTCCGACGACGGCGACATCGACGTCACGCGCGGCAAGGGCCGCGACCAACTCCCGGCCTGCCGTGGTGCGCACGGTCACGAGGTGACCGGATGCCGTCGCCTCTGCGTTCACGCGCTCCTGGGTGCGCCTGTCGAGGCAGAGCGCGATGGCGGTCATCCGTCACCTCGCGCAGGAGCGGCGGGATCGGCGACATCTCCGGTGCCGGTGGGTGCAGGCGTGCTGGATGTCTGCGGCGCGGAGCGGGACGCCGCAGCATCCGGGCTCGCCGGCACTACCGAGATCACCTGTCCGTCCGCGATCGCCTGCAGAACCGTCGCCACCCTGGCGGCGGGCACACGAAGCTCGACGGACACGGAGCCGCGATCGGCGACGAGGGCTTCGTCGTGCACGATCGAGACCACGACGGCGCCGGAGACGAGCACGGCCGGTGGCTTGTAGTTCTTGTCGTTCGCGGGGTGCGCGGCCCAGACATCCGCGGTCGTGCCCGCGGCGACCGCCGCCGATACCGGCCCGGATGCCTTCACCACCACGCTCGTGAGCGAGGCGTCCGACGCGCCGCTGAGCGCGGACGCCGGTACGAGCTCACCCTTCGGCACCGAGCGCACCACCACCTCGTCGGGCTGCAGTCCGCCCGCAGCCAGATAGCGGTCCGACTGCGGCACGCGCACGCTGACGAGCTCCACATCGCCCGGCGACACCCGGTCGCCTGCCACGAGCGTGGTGCGAGCCACGTACACCTGCACACTGCGGTTCTGCGCGCTCAGCAGCACGCAGACGCCCACGACCGACGCGACGATGAGCAGGATGCCCACCGCGAACCTGGGGTCGAACCAGAACCTCCTGGGCTTGCCGTCCGCTGCTGCGCCCATGCGCCCTCCCCGCTTCCACTTCTCGTTTCCACTCGCGCGCCACCCGGCCGCTTCCACACGTTTCCCACCTGCCGACTCCCGTAACCCTGAACGTCTTCTCAGCCGTCCCGGCCGTGTTTCTGCGGCAGCGCGTGAGTCCATCGTGCCGATCCTGGACAAGTCGTAGGAAAGTTATCCACACCGTCGGGGCGACAAAGCCGCTCCCGCCATAATCGAAGGCATGACCGCCGACCGATCGGATGATGTGACGCGCTTCCTGACGGTCGGCGACGCCGCCGAACTGCTCAAGGTGACGCCGGGCGACGTCGTCGGTCTGATCGAGACCGGCGAACTGCCGGCCATCCGTGTGGGGCGACCAGGAGCGTGGCGCATCGAGCGAATCCAGCTCGAGGCGTACATCACGGCGATGTACGAGGAGACGCGCAGGCGCGCGCTGTGGGAGCAGTCGGATCTGGCCTCGATCCCCGAACTTTCCGGAGGCCGGGTCATCTGGCCCGACCGGGACTGACCGCGCCTCGAGCCGCGCGCTGAGGACGACGCTCAGACCCGTACGAGGATCAACGACGCCATGGGCACGATCCGGGTGCCGCGCACGTTGCTGGGCCGCCGCGGCGACCCGGGGTCGTGCAGCGCGAGGTCGAAGTGGTCCCTCGCCACTCGGTCGATCGTGCCGTGCAGCACACCCGACCGGGTCGTGACCGTGAGCGGGCTGCGTCGCCTCGCGAGGTCGCGCAACGCGAACGCGAGGCCGAGCCTGTCGATGAGGCGCGGCGCGGCATCCGGCGTGCGCGACGCATCCGGATCCGGCTCCGCGTGCAGGCTGTCGGCGAGCTGTGCATCGTCCAGACCGACCGAGGCGATGGCGTCCAGTGGCACCAGCGCGCGAATGGATGCCCGATGTGCGCCCATCTCCTCGCGCTCATCCGCCACGAGGTCGCCGGAGACCCAGTCCCGGCCGAATGTCACCGGGAGCAGGCGGAGGGTGCTTCCGTCCACCAACCAGAGGCGCAACGGAGCAGCACGTCGCCCCTTGTCGACTTCGGATGCCGCGCGCATCCGGTTGCGTAGCGAGAGCCGTCCGAGCCGTAGCCGTTCCTCTTCAACGCGGAGCTCGAGGTCCTCGACGCCGAGTTCGTGTTCGAGCTGACTCTCCAGGTCGTCGAACAGGTTGTCCCAGCGCATGAGAAGCCAACGTAGTGCTCCTGGCGCCGCGCGCGAAGGGATTATCAACAGGGCACGAACGCCGTGGACCGAATTGTCTGGCCACTGGTTGAGTGACATGCCAAACACCCCCGAAGGCGGGGGTTCTGGCGCATCCGAAGCGTCGTCACTCCTGCCTTCGTGAACCGCCGAGGCACCCGACCGCAGGGAGTACCGATGAGCCAGGCAACGCTGCCGCTTCCGTCGCACGACCCGTCCGAGAACGCGCGACAGGCGTCAGACGGCGCGGCGTCGCATCCTCGGGTGCCGCTCAGCCACGGGCTAGGCGACGACTTCTTCATGGCTCAACCCTCGCGTCGAGCGGAGCTGCCCGATCCCGAGCCGCTGCTGACGAACCTGGCACGATGCATCCTCGAGGTGCTGGCCGGGGCGCGTGAACTGGAGCAGCTGAACCGCTGGGTCACCGACGAGGTGTATGCGACGCTCTTGCACCGCACTGTTCTCGCCGAGCGGGCGCGACGGGTGAAGGGCCTGAAGGCGGTGCGCCCAGCGCTCAGCGTGCTGAGCACGCACATCAGCGAGCCGCGCGACGGCGTGGTCGAGGCGACCGTCGTCGTGCGCAATCCGGTCAGGGTGCGCGCCGTGGCCATCCGCCTCGAAGGTCTGGACAGGCGCTGGCGCGCCTCAGCCATCAGCGTGCTCTGAGCCGAAGCCCCCTGGCGCGGCAACCGAGGCAAGCCGTCAGCGGCGGCGACGCTCCTGGGCGCGACGCTCCGCACGGTTCATCGGCTCGGCCTCCGGTTCGGCACGCTGGCCGAACGCCCCCCGTGAGGCGCTCTGCTGCTGTTGCTCGGCGACGGCCTCCTCCTGGGCGGCGAGCTGACGGCGACGAGCCCGCTCCGCGCGCTCGGTGGCTGCGCGTTCGACCTGCCCGCGCTGGTTGCGCACTTCGACGCTGCCGTCGTCGCTCGGAGCGGAGTAGCTGAGACGCTGCTGCTCGTTGGCGGCAGGCGCCAGCCCCTTGGCCTCCACCTCGGTGACCTCGCCCGCTGCCTGCGTCACCTCGACCTCGAGGTTGAACAGGAACCCGACCGATTCCTCGCGGATCGCACCCATCATCTGCTGGTACATGGCGAAGCCCTCGCGCTGGTACTCCACCAGCGGGTCGCGCTGGGCCATGGCGCGCAGACCGATGCCGTCCTTCAGGTAGTCCATCTCGTACAGGTGGTCGCGCCAGCGGCGGTCGATCACGGACAGAACGACCCGGCGCTCGAGCTCGCGCATGGCCGGGGAACCGAGCTGCTCCTCGCGGCGCTGGTACGCGAGCCGGGCATCCGAGAGCACCTCGCGCTTCATGTACTCGCGGTTGACCCTGCCCTTGTTGCCCACCTCGGCGATGACCTCGTCGATGGTGATGCCCACCGGGTAGAGCACCTTGAGGTCGGCCCAGAGCGCGTCGAAGTCCCAGTCATCGGCGTTGGCCTCTGCGGTGTGCTGGTCGATGACCTCGGTGATCACGTCTTCGAGGAACTGCTGCACCCGCTCGTGCAGGTCGTCGCCCTCGAGGATGTGCCGACGGTCGTTGTAGATCGCCTCGCGCTGACGATTGAGCACGTCGTCGTACTTCAGCACGTTCTTGCGGATCTCGGCGTTGCGCGCCTCCACCTGCGCCTGGGCGGAGCGGATGGCGCGACTCACCACCTTGGACTCGATCGCCAGATCGTCTGGCACGTTGCTGCGGCCCATCAGGCTCTCGGCGGCACCGGCGTTGAACAGCCGCATGAGATCGTCCGTGAGCGAGAGATAGAAGCGGCTCTCGCCGGGGTCGCCCTGGCGTCCGGAACGTCCACGCAGCTGGTTGTCGATGCGCCGGGATTCGTGACGCTCGGTCCCGAGCACGTAGAGCCCGCCGACCTCGATGACCTTCTCGGCCTCTTCGGCGACAGTCTCTTTGACCCGCTCGAAGACGGCATCCCACTCCGCCTCGTACTCCTCGGGAGTCTCCACCGGGTTGAGCCCGCGGGCGTTCATCTCGGCCACCGCGATGAACTCGGCGTTGCCGCCGAGCATGATGTCGGTTCCGCGGCCGGCCATGTTCGTGGCGACCGTCACCGCTCCGAGCCGCCCTGCCTGGGCGACGATCGCGGCCTCACGAGCGTGGTTCTTCGCGTTCAGCACCTCGTGCCGCACGCCCTTCTTGGCCAACAGGCGCGAGAGGTACTCGCTCTTCTCGACGCTCGTCGTGCCGACGAGAACCGGCTGACCCTTCTTGTTGCGCTCGAGGATGTCCTCGGCCACCTGATTGAACTTGGCCTCCTCGTTCTTGTAGACGAGGTCGGGCATGTCCTTGCGGATCATCGGCTTGTTCGTCGGGATCGGGACCACACCGATCTTGTACGTCGACATGAACTCCGCGGCCTCGGTCTCGGCGGTACCCGTCATGCCGGACAGCTTCTTGTAGAGACGGAAGTAGTTCTGCAGCGTCACCGTGGCGAGCGTCTGGTTCTCCGCCTTGACCGGCACGCCCTCCTTGGCCTCGATGGCCTGGTGGATGCCCTCGTTGTAGCGCCGACCGACCAGGATGCGGCCGGTGTGCTCGTCGACGATCAGCACTTCGTCGTTCATCACGACGTAGTCCTTGTCGCGCTTGAACAGCGCGTTCGCCTTGATCGCGTTGTTGAGGAACGAGATGAGCGGCGTGTTGGCCGACTCGTAGAGGTTGTCGATGCCGAGGTAGTCCTCGACCTTCTCGATGCCCGGCTCGAGCACGCCGACCGTGCGCTTCTTCTCGTCGACCTCGTAGTCGACCTCCGGCTGCAGACGGGTCGCGAGCCTGGCGAACTCGTTGAACCACCTGTTGGCCTCGCCGCTGGACGGGCCGGAGATGATGAGCGGCGTGCGCGCCTCGTCGATGAGGATCGAGTCGACCTCGTCGACGATGGCGAAGAAGTGGCCGCGCTGCACCATGTCGGATGCCTGCCACGCCATGTTGTCGCGCAGGTAGTCGAACCCGAACTCATTGTTCGTGCCGTACGTGATGTCGGCGAGGTACTGCTCGCGGCGCTCGTCGGGCGTCTGCCCCGCCAGGATCACGCCGGTGGTCATGCCGAGGGCGCGGAACACGCGGCCCATCAGCTCGCCCTGGTAGCTGGCCAGGTAGTCGTTCGTCGTGACGATGTGCACGCCGCGGCTGGCGATGGCGTTGAGGTAGGCGGCCGTCGTGGCGACGAGCGTCTTTCCTTCACCGGTCTTCATCTCGGCGATGTTGCCGAGGTGCAGGGCAGCGCCGCCCATGATCTGCACGTCGAAGTGCCGCATGCCGAGCGTTCGCACTGCTGCCTCGCGCACGGCGGCGAAGGCCTCGGGCAGCAGGTCGTCGAGCGACTCGCCGTTGCCGTACCGCTCGCGCAGCTCGACGGTCTCGTGGCGCAGGTCCTCGTCGGTGAGGGCTTGGAAGTCTTCCTCGAGCGCGTTAACGGCGCGGGCGTACGCCTCGAGCCGCTTGAGCGTGCGGCCCTCGCCGACACGCAGCACCTTTTCGAGAACTGAGGCCACTGATGCACTCCAAGTGTTTTCGGGGGGAATGCCGCTCAAGGGCATCCGTCGTCCCGGGTTGACGGTGCCGGCCCACCGGACGGCAACGCCACTCATGTTACCGGGCTGTGACCTGGCGATGCCGGATGCCCTCTGGGCGGTCGCTGGAGGTTCGCCGCAACGATATCGCCGGCCCCGTAGCGGCGAAGCCGCTTATCGAAACCAGCACCGCTGTCGGGCTGGGGGTTTCGATACGCCGGCTTCACCGGCTACGGGGCCGGCGATAGTTGCGCGATCAGACGCGGCCCAGCTTGCGCGAGGCGGTGGCCACCTCCTGCAGCTCGTCCGCGTTCTCGTCGAGCGCGATCACGCCGTAGTCCCAGCCCTTGCGCCGGTACACGACGGACGGGCGTCCTGACTCCTCCTCGATGAAGAGGTAGAAGTCGTGGCCGACGAGCTCCATGTAGTAGAGCGCGTCGTCGACCGACATGGGAACCGAGGCGAACACCTTCTTGCGGATGACCACGGGGCAGTACTCGTCGGCTTCCTCCGCCGCTGCTGCCTCCTCCACCACGGGAACGGCGCCGGTGCGCACCTGCTCGAGCACAGTGACCGGGGCCGGCGTGACATCCACCCGCCCCAGGCCCACCGTTGAGGCCTCGCGCACCGATGGCGGTCTGTGCAGGCCGCGGTGGATCTTTCGGCGATCCTTGGCGCGCCTCACGCGCTCCAGCAATCGCCCGATCGCCAGGTCGAACGCCGCGTACTTGTCGGCGGCTGTGGCCTCGGCGCGAACGACGGGCCCAGGGCCGACGAGGGTCAGCTCGACTCGGTCGTCGCCGTTCTGACCTCCGGACTTCTCGTTGTGGCGGGAGACCTTGATCTCCAGCGAGAGAGCTCGCTCGGCGAGCGAGCCGACCTTGGCAGCCTTCTCCGTCGCATATTCGCGGAAGCGATCGGTGATGCCCACGCCGAGTCCGAAGATGTTGATTTCCATGGCGACCTCCTGCTTCCAGTGCGGCCGTCACCCGTACGGAAGGGGCGGCTGGACCGACACCTTTTCCCCTACCGTAGACCGGGCCTCAGCGGATGTCACGAGCCACTTCCTGGGTGACGGCGCGGCGTTCTGGCCAGCACCGCCGCGCCGACGACATCGGCTCCGCAGGATGCCAGTGCCCGCCGCGCCTCCAGCAGGGTCGCTCCCGTCGTGAGGATGTCGTCCACCAGCAGCACCCGTCGCCCCGCCACCCAGCCGCGGGGCTCGAGCCAGCCCGATCGGTTCTCAAGGCGCGACACCGCGGTCAACCCCGACTGGTCGGCGGCCTGGCGTCTCGCTCGGAGAGCCGGCTCCGTTCGCAGCCCCACGTGCTGCAGGAGGAGCCCGACCGGCGTGTAGCCGCGCGTGCGGAACGCTGCCCGAGACGACGGGACGGTCACGAGATGCACCGGCCCCGGCGAACGGGTCGAACGCAGGGCGACGGCGACCGCCGCCGCGAGCGACGGCGCGAGGTGAGCGCCGGCATCCGTTCGCCCGCCGTCCTTGTACGCGGCGAGAACCGAGCGCATGACTCCGTCGTACTCCTGCGCGTAGGCCACGCGCAGGCCATCGAGGTCGACCTCACGCACTGCCGGGCGCAGCGCGGCGATGCAGGCATCGCAGAGCGCGCGGTCGTGCCCCCCGCATCCGGCGCAGGTCGTCGGCGCGATCACGGCGAGCGCGTCGAGCAGAGCAGACTTCAGCCTGCGCGGGGCATCCTTCGGCATCCGTCCATGGTGGCCGGTCGCACGACGCCACCCCGCACCTCGGGCGAGGTCGGTGGAGAGGTGGTCCTCCATTGCGCCTGGGTGCGGAATGCCGCCGCGCCGGCTACTGCGGCTTGCCGAGTTGCTGTCCGATGAACTGCACGCCGTCCACGCGCTGCTGCCAGCCGGTTCCGCGCGGCCATTGCAGCGAGCCGTCGCTGGTGAGCACCCAGTAGTAGGGCGTCGAGCCCACCGGGCCGATGCTCGCGCCGTTGCTCGGCCCGGGGGCGGGCTGCGAGTCGCCACCCACGGTCTGCACGTCGATGGAGCTCTCGCCGCCGGATCCCGTGGCCAGAGCACCGAGCGTCAGTTCGTCCAGCCAGCTGAGCGAGGTCGCCGTTCCGCCGGCAACCGGCCCCAGGTCGATCGGAGTGGACACGCTCTCCGGCCTGCCGCCTGAGGTGCGCACCACGCCGGCCACCATGACGTCGGTTCCCGAGTCGGTGCGCACCAGGGCGGCCAAGCGCGTGCCGTCTCGCGACATCACCATCGAGACGAGCGAACGGGCATCGGGCCACGCTGCGGTGAGCGTCGTCGGCGAACCGGATGCGCCGAGCACCACGAACTCCGAGGGCGATCCGCTCGTGGCGCTCCACGCGTAGCCTTGCGGGTCGAGCGTGGGAGCGACGAGGCCAGGCCTGGTGTCGAGCTGGATGGGATCGTCCGTGTCGGCTCGCACCACCCAGCTCGCGTTCGCGCCGAGCACGACGGCCGTGCGGTGATCCGCGGCGAGCGTCGCGGCACGCGGGGCGAGCTGTTCGACCTTGGACGAGACATCCGGGATCTCCGTGACGCTCGCACCGGAGAGCAGCCCGAACTTGCCGCCGCGCATCACGAGCGCGTTGGAGTCCACCGACGGATTCTGTATCGGCTGCGGCGAGAGCGCGTTCGACACCGGGCGCTGCACGCCCTCGATGGAGATGCGCACGGCGTTGATGCCGGCGACCGAGGTGAGCGACTGCGAGAGCTGGAGCTGCATGCGGGCGAGGGTGATCGCATCCACCGCCCCTGCCGTGCTGTTCAGGTCGACGTCGGCCTGCCCACCGTTGACGGTGACCGAGTCGGAGGTGAGCTGGGATCCCTGCGGGAAGGCGCTGACGTAGGCGCCGGACAGCCAGCTCGCGGGGCCCTGCACCAGCTCCTTGACCACGCGGGTCTGCAGCGAGGCCGGCGAATTCGGGAACCAGCGCTCGTCGGGCACGAGGTAGGCGAGATCCGGGCTGAAGAAGTAGAGGGCGTGCGGGGCGAACACGCTCGGGAACCGGGAGCTGTCGATGATGACCCCATTCGGCGCCTTCGAGATGCGCCACTGCCCGTCGTTCTTGACGAACGTGTACTGCTGCTGGATGCCCGTGGACGATTCGGCTCTGCTGTAGGTGCCGTCGGCGTCGACGAACGCCACGGGGGTGAGCGTGAGCATGGTCTGGTTGCCGCCGGCCGGCTCGTAGTCGCGGTCGGAGCCGGTGTCCACGGTGACGGATGCGTCGGGGTTCCACTTGCTGCGGAAGTCCGTGGCGAGGAAGTCGCGGGCCACCTGGTAGTCGTTCTGCGGTGAGACCTGCGCCTGGATGAAGCCCTTCAGGATCTCGTCCTGCGTCGCCCCCGGCTGCGGGCCGCTCGGCAGGAAGTCCACCTGGCCGAGCCCGTCGTTCTGCGCGCTGATCGGGCCGACCTCTTTCACGGCGCTCGTGCGCGGTATCTGGGCGCACCCGGCGATGAGCGCGAGCACGGCCATCGCGACGACGGATGCCCGCAGCCCGCGCCCGCGCTTCATCGAGCTCATGTTGTGCCTCATGCCTTCACCGTCCCCTCGCGTCCGCTGCCTCGCCCGTTTCCGCGCCCATCCTGCTTGCGATTGTCGCCGCGCCACCACGCGCCCAGCCGTTCACGGCCGGAGCCTCGGCCGTTCCCGTGCGAGCGGGATGTGCCGTTGCCGTTGTCGTCGCCGTCGTGCTGGGCACCGATCAGCTCGTGACCGATCGGACGGTCGTCCGCGTCCCGCGGGGCATCCGAGGGCGCGAGCGAGATCGGGGAGGATGCGATCGGCTCGCCGGGCACCCGGGGCAGGGTGAGGCGGAAGTTGGATCCCTCGTGAGGGCTCGACCAGACATCCAGCCAGCCGTCGTGCTTCGCGGCATCTTCGAGGGAGATGGCGAGGCCCAGCCCCGTTCCACCGATGGTGCGTTTGCGGGAGGGGTCGGCACGCCAGAACCGGTCGAACACGTGCGCGACCTCGCGCTCGGTCATGCCGAGACCGTAGTCGCGAACCGAGAGCGCGACCGCGGACTGGTTGCTGTCCACCGTCACGACGATGGCCTTGCCCTCTCCGTGCTCGATGGCGTTGCCGAGCACGTTGCGCAGCACGCGGCGAACGCGTCTGGGGTCCATCTCCACCTCGAAGTAGCCGCCCGGTGCCTCGAGGCGCACCTCGGAACCGTTCGTCACCGCAAGAGGACGCATGTCGTCGACGGCGTCTTCGGCGAGGCGCACGAGGTTGGTGGGCTCGAGCTCGAGCACCACCGATCCGGCGTCGTACCTGCTGATCTCCAGCAGGTCGGAGAGCAGCCGGTCGAACCGCTCGACCTGCGCGTGCAGCAGTTCGGCCGTTCGAGCGGTCGCCGGCGGGAAGTCCTCCCGCTGGTCGTAGATCACGTCACCGGCGAGACGGATGGTCGTGAGCGGCGTTCGCAGCTCGTGCGAGACGTCGCTGACGAAGCGCTGCTGCAGCTGCGACAGCGTCGCGAGCTGCGTGATCTGCCGTTGCAGGGCATCCGCCATGCCGTTGAAGGAGCGAGCGAGGGTCGCGAACGCGTCTTCGTTCGCGATCGGCATGCGCACCTCGAGATCGCCGTCGGCCAGGCGTTGACTGGTCTGCGCGGCGACCCGGATCGGGGTGACGATGAGCCGGACCACGAGGTACGTGATGCCCGCGATGAGCAGCAGCAGCACGAGGCCGACAATGAGCAGCGTGTGCTGCACGAAAAGCAGCGTCTGCTCGGAGTCCGAGAGGTCGTAGCCGATGTACAGCTCGTAGCGGCCGGCAGTAGGGAGCTGCAGCTGCGAACCGACCACGATTCCCGGATCCGTCGAGCCGTCGGATGAGGGCAGTGCGACGGATTGCGCGAACACCGAGTGCGGCGCCGATTGCACCGCCTTGCGGAGGTCTTTGGTGATCACGTCGCGACCTGAACCGAACGTGGACACACCCACCGGGGCTGCTGCATCGATGCCCTGGCCGGGAACGCGGAAGGATGCGACGAGGCCAGTCGTGGTCGAGTTCTTGATGTCTCCGAACACCTGGAGGAACAGGTTGTCGATCGCTTCGGGATCGGTTGCGTCCGATGCGTCCAGCTTCTTCTGGGCATCCGTCGTTGCGCGTGCCGAGTCGTGATAGGCCTGATCGAGCCGCGACTGGTACAGACCGTTGCCGACGATGAACGAGACGAGGAAGCCGGCGACGAGCACGGCGGCTCCCGTGAGCGCCACGGTCAGCAGCACCGTGCGGAACTGCAGCGAGGTGCGCCACACGTGTGCGAAGCGGTCCGGCCACTCCCGCCACCGTCGCCAGTCGACGCCGAAGAGCATCAGCTGCTCGTCAGGGCGTGGCGCCGGCGCGGTAGCCGACACCGCGCACGGTCATGACGATCTTCGGGTTGTCGGGGTCTTCCTCCACCTTCGCCCGCAGTCGCTGCACGTGCACATTCACGAGCCGGGTATCGGCCTTGTAGTGGTAGCCCCAGACCTGCTCGAGCAGCATCTCGCGGGTGAACACCTGCTGCGGCTTCGAGGCGAGCGCGATGAGCAGATCGAACTCCAGCGGGGTGAGGTTGATGCGCGAGTCCCCCCTGCGCACCTCGTGTGCCGCGACATCGATCTCGAGGTCGCCGACACGCAGGGTGTCGTCTGCCGGTGCGGATGCGGCCGGCCGCAGCCGCGTGCGGATCCGCGCCACCAGCTCCTTCGGGTTGAACGGCTTCACCATGTAGTCGTCGGCGCCGGACTCGAGGCCCTTGACGACGTCGGCCGTGTCCGACTTGGCGGTGAGCATGATGATCGGCACACCTGACTCGGAGCGGATGCGCGAGCACACCTCGATGCCGTCCATTCCCGGCAGCATGAGGTCGAGCAGGATGAGATCGGGTTTGGTCGCGTGGAAGCTGTCGATCGCGATGGCGCCGTCGGCGCAGAAGCTCGGCTCGAAGCCCTCGGTGCGCAACACGATGCCGATCATCTCGGCCAAGGCGGTGTCGTCGTCGACCACCAGGATTTTCGCGTTCATGCCAGTCAGGGGTCCTGATTCCTCTTCTGTGCCCGCGGATGGCGACCACGCGGGCGAGACCATGGCACAAGAGTAGTCGACACGGTGCACCGGTTCCCTGGAGCTCCACGCCGCCGGATCGCCCCCTTTCGGGCGTTGTGCCAGGATGAGTCGACTCCAGCATCGACTTCTGCGGCAGGTAATCAGCGGTGAGCGACTCCCACGACGCGGCCCGGCCCGACTCGGGCGACCGGCAGCCGCCGATGCAGGGCGATTCGCAAGGGTGGACCGCGCCGGCGTCGTGGGCGCCGCCGACCGCTCCCCCGTCGTACCAGGCGCCGCCCGCGTGGCAGCAGCCCGGCTGGCAGCAGCCGGGCTGGCAGCAACCATCGTGGCAGCAGCCCGCGTGGCAACAGGGCTGGCAGCAGCCGGGCCCCGGCGCGTGGACGCCGCCACCCAAGCCGGGCCTGTTCCCGCTGCGTCCCCTCCCGTTCGGAACGCTGTTCGGCACACCGTTCCGGGTGCTGCGACACAACCCGAGAGCCACGGTGGGCGGCGCGCTCATCGTGCAGCTCATCTCCACGTTCACGACCGTGCTCGTGGTCGGCCTCACCGCGGTCTTCGCGGTTCTGCGCATCGCGACGGCCGACCAGAACTCTCCCTCTGACGTGCAGCTCGTCACGGCCGGGAGCATCGCGATGCTGATCGCCGCCGTCCTCGTCTCTGTGGTCATCTCGCTGATCGGCACGGCGCTGGTGCAGGGGCTTGTGGCATCCGAGGTGTCGCGCGGCGCGCTCGGCGAGAAGCTGACGCTGCGAGCGCTGTGGCGGGCGACCAGGGGCCACAGGTGGCGCCTGATCGGCTGGACCATGCTGCTTGCGGCGGGCGTGGTGGCGACGTTCGCGCTCCTGGCCGCGGCGGCCGTCGGATCGGCGATGGCGGGCTCCTGGGTGGGGGTGGTTCTCTTCATCGTGTTCGGCGTGTGCGGGCTCGCCGCCCTGTGGATCTGGATCGGCACCAAAACGGCGCTGACCCCGAGCATCATCGTGATCGAGAAGACGACCGTGTTCGCGGCCGTCGCGCGCTCCTGGCGCCTGACGGAGCGATCGTTCTGGCGCACATTCGGCACGCTCGCCCTGGTCGCGGTCGTGTGCTCGGTCGCCAGCTCGATCGTCACCGTTCCGCTGCAGACCGTGTACTACATCGTCATTTCGGTGATCAGCCCGACCGGGTCGCTCCAGACCGGCAACGCGATCGCCGTCACCGTCGTCTACTACGTGATCTCCCTCATCGTCGGAACCCTCATCGGCTCGGTCACCGCGGTGGTGGAGGCGGCAACGGCGACGACCGTGTACCTCGACCTCCGGATGCGCCGCGAGGGCCTCGACGCCGATCTGCGCAGGGTGGTGGACGAGCGCGCTGCAGGCATCCCGGATGCCCGCGACCCGTTCCAGGCGCCCGCCTGGCCCGGCGCGCGGCCGTGATCGGCGCGATCGTGCAGCTCCTGCCGACCGCGCTGCTGGTGCGGCTCGCGGATGCTCCGCCGCTGAACCCGGACGGCCCCACCGGCCAGCAGTGGCTGCGCCACGAACTGGCGAAGCCGGAGTATCAGGCGGCGAAACCGACCTGGTTCGACCGACTGGCGCAGCAGATCGCCGACTGGTTCCACTCGCTCGGCTCGAACGTGAGCGGCAACGCCGGCTGGATTCTCGCCGGCATCGGCATCGCCGTCATCGCTGCCATCCTCATCGGCGCATTCGTCGTCTTCGGGCTGCCCCGGTTGCGGAGGCGGCCGGTGGCGTCCGTCGTGTTCGACGAGGACGACGGACGCAGCATCGCCGATCTGCGCAGGGACGCTGCCGGTGCGGCCGACGACGGCCGCTACGAGGAGGCGGTGCGCGACCTGTTCCGCGCGCTCGCCCGATCGCTCGGCGAACGCACCATCGTGCTGCTTCTGCCGGGAACCACCGCGCAGGAGCTCGCCATCGACGCGTCGCGCGCGCTGCCGTCGTTCGCGGAGCGCCTGCATCGGGCCGCCGTGCTCTTCGACGGCGTGCGCTACCTGGGTCGCGTGGCGAGCGCCGACGACTACCGGACACTCGTCGCGCTGGATCACGACCTAGGCAGGGCCGCGCCGCGACTCACCGCACTCACGGGCTCCAACCGGTTGGCCGGCACTCCGGGGGTCGGTCGATGACCGCCCCCGCGCTCTCGCGGACGCCGCGGCAGACCATGAGACGGGCGCGTGGCTGGATCGTGCTCGTGGCCATCCTCGTGATCGGCGCGGGGCTCGCTGCGGCCGTGCAACTCTCGCTCGCCTCCACATCGACCGACCCCATGAGCGCCTCCAACCCGGCGCAACAGGGCGGCCAGGCCCTCGCCCGTGTGCTCGCTCAGCACGGCGTGGACGTGCGCCCGGCCGGGTCGCTCGACGCCGCGCGCCGGGCGGCATCCGGTCGGGACGACACCACGGTGCTGCTCTCGGATCCGAACGACATCCTGGATGCCTCCCAGCTGCGCTCCGCGCTCGCCATCGGCGCCGACGTCGTGGTGATCGATCCCGGGTACGAGCAGTTGACGAGGATGGCGCCAGGCATCGCACCCGCCGGCGAGCGGGCATCCGTCTCGAATTCGCCGCGTTGTTCCGTCGCCGCGGCGCAGAACGCCGGATCGGTTTCGGGCGTGCGCGCGGCATTCCGCGCGAGCGGCTCGGCGGTGGGGTGCTTCCCGGTCGGAGGCGGCGCATTCGCCCTTGCACAGACCCGCGCCGGAGGTGCGACGGTGAGCGTCGTCGGCCCCGGGATGTTCGACAACGAGGGCATCGCGCGAGCAGGCAACGCGGCGCTCGCGATCGGACTGCTCGGCCAGCACCGAACACTGGTCTGGTATCTGCCCTCCGAGGCGGATGCTTCACCCGCCGGAGCTCCCACCCTCGCCCAGCTGACACCCGAGTGGTTGACTCCCGCGATCGTGCTGCTCATCGCGGTGACCGTCGCTGCCGCGATCTGGCGCGGTCGACGCTTCGGTCCCCTGGTGGTGGAGAACCTGCCCGTCGTCGTGCGCGCCGGCGAGACCATGGAGGGCCGGGCGCGGTTGTATCGAACGGCATCCGCCCGGACGCACGCGCTCGACTCGCTGCGAGTCGGCGCGCTCGGCCGCATCGCTTCGCTGTGCGGGCTGCCACGCAACGCGCACGCCGACCAGGTCGCGGCATCCGCTGCTGCGCTCACCGGATGGCCCGCCGATCGCGTGCGCGACGTGCTGCTCGACGGTCGACCGCAGACGGACTCCGCCGCACTCGAGTACGCCGCGCGCCTCGCCGATCTCGAGTCCGCGGTCCGCGCGGCATCCAGAGCTCCCGGGCAAGCGGGTCAGTAGGCGCACTGGAGAATGGAGCGGAGGCCAATTCTGGCCACCGCCGCGACGCCAGCGCCGACCGCCGTCTCGGCGGTCGGTACAGAACCGCCAGATCAGTAGGCTCAAGGGACGCCGACGAGAGAGACACCGATGACCGACCCCACCACCGCCAGCGCCGACACCGCCGCACGAGACGAGTGGCGGTCCGCGTTCTCCGCCGTGCGCTCCGAGGTGGCGAAGGCGGTCGTCGGACAGGACGACGTCGTCACGGGCCTGCTGGTGGCGCTCCTCACCGGAGGTCACGTGCTGCTGGAGGGCGTGCCAGGCGTGGCGAAGACCCTGCTGGTGCGCTCGCTCGCCGCCTCGCTGTCGCTCGGGATGAAACGCGTGCAGTTCACGCCCGATCTGATGCCGGGCGACGTGACCGGCTCCGTGGTGTACGACGCCAAGTCTGCCGCGTTCGTCTTCCGGCACGGACCGGTGTTCACGAACATCCTGCTGGCCGATGAGATCAACCGCACCCCGCCGAAGACCCAGGCGGCTCTGCTCGAGGCCATGGAGGAACGCCAGGTCAGCGCCGACGGCGAGACGATGGCGCTGCCGGAGCCGTTCCTCGTCGCCGCGACGCAGAACCCCATCGAGTACGAGGGCACGTACACGCTCCCGGAGGCTCAGCTCGACCGTTTCCTGCTCAAGCTCGTGCTCGACCTGCCGGACCGGGACACCGAGTTCGAGGTGCTTCGGCGGCACTCAGCGGGCTTCGACCCGCAGGCCCTGGATGCTGCGGGTATCCGCTCGGTCCTCGGCGCGGACGGCGTGCTGCGCGCGAGGGCCGACGTGCGCCGGGTGGCGGCAGGAGCCGACGTCCTGGCCTACATCGTCGACCTCGCCAGAGCCACCAGGCAGAGTCCGTCTGTACGACTCGGGGTGAGTCCGCGCGGGGCCACGGCACTGCTGGCGGCCGCGAAGGCGTACGCGTGGCTGAGCGGTTACGACGCGATCACGCCGGACCACGTGCAGGCGATGGCGCCGGCCGCGTGGCGGCACCGCATGCAGCTGCAGCCGGAGGCGGAGCTGGAGGGCGTGACGACAGACGGCATCCTGCGCTCCGTGCTGCAGCAGGTGCAGGTTCCGCTGTAGGACGAACGGGTGGCCGTCACCGGGCGCTTCGTCGCCCTCCTCGCCGTCGGGCTGCTTCCCGTCGTGCTGTTCGGTGCGACCGCGCCTGGCGCATACCTCGCGCTGGCATGCTGGCTGGTGTTCTGCTGCGTGCTGGGCGCGATCGACTTGCTGGCGGCATCCTCTCCCCGTCGCGTTCTCCTGGCGAGAATGCTGCCGGCCAGCGTGCGTCTCGGCGAGACGGTTTCGTCCACGATCCTCGTCACGAACCTAGGCGCGAAGCGGCTGCACGGCAGGCTCCGCGACGGCTGGGAACCGTCGGCGGGCGCGTCTCCGTCACGTGTGCAGCTGGATGTTCCGCCCGCCGAGCGACGGATGCTCACGCTCACCCTGACCCCGCGCAGGCGCGGCACCCGACGCGCCGCGTTCGTCGTGATCCGTTCCGCCGGGCCCCTGGGTCTGTGGTCGCGTCAGGCCACGCTCGCCTCCCCCGCCGAGCTGCGGGTGCTGCCGCCGTTCCACTCGCGCAGGCACCTCGCCTCTCGTATCGCGCGGCTTCGCGAGCTCGAGGGGTCGACGCCGGTGATGGTGCGGGGTGAGGGCACCGAGTTCGACTCGTTGCGCGAGTACGTGGCAGGCGACGACGTTCGGTCGATCGACTGGCGTGCCACCGCTCGCACCTCGACCGCGGCGCGCGCCGGCTCCGGCATCATGGTGCGCACGTGGCGCCCCGAGCGCGACAGACGCGTCGTGATCGTGATCGACACCGGGCGCGCATCCGCCGCGCGGATCGCCGACGAACCGCGGCTCGACACGGCGTTCGAATCCGCCCTGCTGCTTGCCGCTCTCGCCGACCGCGGTGGCGACAGGGTCGACGTCGTCGCGTTCGACCGAAGGATACGGGCACGCGTGACGGGGGCCAAGGGTCCGGCCCTGCTCTCGCGACTGGTGACCGCGTTGGCCGATGTGCAGCCGGAACTCATCGAGACGGACTGGTCGGCCGTCCCCTCCCAGGTGCGGGCCGTCACGCACCGGCACGCACTCGTGGTGCTCCTCACGGATGCCTCGGCGCCCGGGTCGTCGACCGGCCTCCTCGCCGCCCTCCCGCAGCTCACCGCCACGCACACCGTGGTCGTGGCATCCGTGCGCGATCCGCGCGTCGCGGAGCTCGCCGCCGAGCGCGGCGACGTCGACTCGTTCTATGGCGCTGCCGCCGCCGAACGTGCCCTGCTCGATGCAGCTCGGGTCGCGGAAGCCGTGCGCCTCAGCGGAGCGCATGTCGTCAGCGCGCCGCCGGCCGAGCTCCCGCCCGCGCTGGCCGACCGGTATCTGCAGCTGAAGGCATCCGGTCGTCTCTAGCCGAACTTCCCGTCGCCTCTCACCGAAATGGCGAGGCTCGGCGGCCGATGCATTCTGTCGCGCATTCGTCATGCGAGAATCGAATTTCACGATACGAACTGTTGGTCGGGCAACATCAGGACGTTCACGTGCCGTTCGTCGCGACATGCGGCGAAATCGGCCGTGGCGAACCTGGGAGATCCCTTAGCGTCGCTGTAGGCGCCGGGACGCATGTCCTCGTGCGGAGTCTGCCCGGCCTATCCGATCCGCAAAGGAAAAGAGAAGATGTCTGAGTCAACTCCTGCGGCGGCCTCACCGGAGGCCTCCGTCTCTCCGTCTCTCGGCGCTCGCCTCGCGGCCGAAGCGTTCGGGACGTTCCTCCTGGTGTTCTCGGTCGTCGGCACGGCGATCTATGCGGCCGGCTTCAACGCGGGCAAGGGCGGCCTGAACGTCGGATTCCTCGGCGTCGCCATCGCGCTCGGCCTCTCGGTCGTCGTCGGTGCCTACTCGTTCGGACCGATCTCCGGCGGGCACTTCAACCCCGCCGTCACGCTCGGACTCGCGGCGGGCGGCCGCTTCGCCTGGCGCGACGTGATCGGCTACATCATCGCCCAGCTGGTCGGCGGGATCATCGCTTCCAGCATCATCCTCTGGGTCCTCTCCGGTGCGAAGGGCACCAAGGGCGACTTCCTCACGATGCAGTTCAAGGGTGCGTCCACGGGTTACGACGTGCTCTCGCCCGGCGGCTACGGCTTCTGGTCGGTGTTCATCATCGAGATCGTGACGACGGCGTTCTTCCTCTACGTCATCCTCGGAGTGACCCACGTTCGTGCGGCCGCGGGGTTCGCGCCGCTCGCGATCGGTCTCACGCTGACACTGGTCGCCCTGATCGCGATCCCGGTGTCGAACGGCTCGTTCAACCCGGCACGTGCTCTGGCCACCGCGATCTACGGCGGTCCGGATGCCATCGCCCAGGTGTGGGTCACGATCGTCGCGCCCATCATCGGTGCGCTGATCGCCGGCTTCACGTTCAGGCCGCTGTTCGACGGCATCCTGAAGCGCTAGTTCAAGGACCGCTCACTCGTCGCCGGTTGAGTACCCGGTACCGCCGGTTGAGTAGCCGCGAGCGGCGTATCGAAACCATCGCACCGTTCGGAGGTCTGGTTTCGATACGCGGCCTTCGGCCGCTACTCAACCGGCGGTACCACCTCAGCCGGCCACGAGGCGGCGGGTCGCAGCATCCGCGTCGTCGAGGTCGCCGGTCTCCCCCGCAAGCACCGCACGGCGTCCGAGCACGAGCATGTAGACGAGGAAGGCCGCCAGAGCGAGCGCGCCGATCGCGACCTTCGCCCACACCGGCAGAGCCGACGGCGTGACGAAGCCCTCGATGAGGCCGGAGCAGAACAGGCTGATCGCCGTACCGACCGCGATCGCGAACAGGGCGCGGCCTTCCTGTGCCAGCGCCTGCCCTCGAGTGCGGGCCCCCGGTGCGATCCACGCCCAGAAGATGCGCAGGCCGGCAGCGGCGGCGACGAAGAGCGACGTGAGCTCGAGCATCCCGTGCGGAAGGATGTACGAGAACATCACGTCCGCGCGGTCGTAGTGCACGAAGATGCCCGCCGCGACCCCGAGATTCACCGCGTTCTGCAGCAGGATGTACGGCACGTACACGCCGAGGATGCCCGTGGCGATGCTCTGTGCTGCCAGCCACGCGTTGTTCGTCCAGACCTGGCCGGCGAACGACGCGGCCGGGTTGCGCGAGTAGTAGTCGATGAAGTCGTGGTTCAGGTATTGCTTGAGGTCCATGGTGCTACCCACCGCGGCGAGCGCTCGCGGATCGCCGACCAGCCACCAGGCGGCCAGCGTTGCCACGAGCACGGTTCCCAGCGCGACGCACAGCGTCACCCAGCGCACCCGGTACAGGGCGGCGGGGAGCGAGATCACGAAGAACCGGGCCACCGCGCCCGCCGCACCGGAACGTGCGCCGGTGAACCGCAGCCGCGCTCGAGCGATGACGGTGGCGAGCCGGTCCGTATAGGCGCTGTCGCCGTCCGCCGAGCTCAGCGCCGAGAGCTGCGTGGTCGCCACCTGGTACGCCCCGATCAGCTCGTCGGATGCCTCGCCGTCCAGCCGCCGCCGACGCGCGAGCGCGCCGAGCCGATCCCATTCGGCGCTGTGGGCTGCGGCGTACGCGTCGGCATCCATGCTGTTTAGATGGTAGCCATGGCGGGCGAGGCGGCGAGCACCGGGCGGGTCACCGCGGTCACAGATCGCTACACCGGCCCCATCGCCGACCGCTACGCCGACACCGCGCTGACGCAGTACGGCGACGAGGACCGGCAGCTCATCGGTGAGGCGGTCGGCGTCGATGCCCGTGCGGCGAGCTTCGTGCTGCGCGCGGCCGGACTCATCATCGATGTGCTCGCAACGTACGCCGTCGTGCTCCTGCTGTTCTGGGCGCTCTCCGCGGCGGGCAAGGTGCTCGACGCCGCGGCGACGGCGGCCACCCAGGTCGTGATCGTCGCCGTGATGTTCGTCGTCGTGCCCACGACCGTCGAGACGCTCAGCCACGGCCGCAGCCTGGGCAAGCTCGCCATCGGCGCACGTATCGTGCGCGACGACGGTGCCGCGGAACAGCTGCGGCACGCCTTCGTGCGTTCACTGGCCGGATCCATCGAGATCTACCTCACCTTCGGCGGCATCGCCGCGGTCGCAGGCCTGCTCAGCCCGCGCTCGAAGCGCATCGGCGACCTCCTCGCCGGAACGTACTCACAGCTGCAACGCATGCCCGCGCCTCCGCCTCCGCCGCTCCCCCTCCCCGCGCACCTGGCGGCGTGGGCAACGGTTGCGGATGTCGCGGCCCTGCCGCCGCGGCTGGCTCGGCGCATCGCGGAGTTCCTGCGGCACGCTGCGACCCTCACGCCGGATGCCCGTGCCCGCGTCGCCACGGATCTCGCGCGAGAGGCGTCCCCCTTCGTCTCGCCGCTGCCGAACACCGACGCCGAGTCGTTCCTCGTCGCGGTCGCCGCTCTGCGCCGCGACCGGGAGTACGCCGCACTGCTGGGCGAGCGCGCCCGGCTCGAGCGCGTCGAGCCGGCCCTCGCCGCGCTCCCGCCCGGCTTCCCGCGCCGCGGCTGACGCCCCGCGTCCCGCGCCACGAGCCACGCACCGTCCGCACGCCCCATCGCTTCGCGCTACACCCATCGGCATCCGCTACACGATTTTCCTGGCGCGGATGCCGATTTCTGTAGCGGATGCCGGAAAGTGTGGCGCACCGCCTTCCCCAGCAGCCGCGACTCCTGTGGCACATGCCGATTCGTGTAGCGCATCCGTGACTCGCGGCAGCTGCGACCCCTGTGGCGGATGCCGATTCGTGTAGCGCGAGGCGCTCCCGCTTCGCCGTGCAAACGCCCCAAGGGCTGGACCGCTCGCCCCGGCATGGGTTAGGGTTGCCTGAGTTAGGTAAGCCTTACCTACCACTTGAGCCGATCGCGCTAAGGCGACGACTCCACGAAACGGGCACCGCCGCCCGACGGCGCGTTCGGCGCCCGTCATGCGGCGGGCGTCCGCGCTGCCGTCGACGCATGCCCACGGCCCGCCTGCCAGCCCACCCGGTATACGCATCCGGACCATCCGACCCGAAGGACAGCATGACCTCCAGCGCCGATCGCACGCCCACCGGCACCCGCTCGCCCCGCCGATCCCGGCTCGCCGTCGCGGCCGTGTTCACCGCGGCGGCTCTCGTGCTCACCGGATGTTCCGCGACGACGGGCAACGCGACGAACGACGCAGAGAAGGCATCCGGTCCCTTCCCCGTGTCACTGAAGAACACGTACAGCACCACGGTGATCCCGTCGCAGCCGAAGCGCGTGGCCACCATCAGCTGGACGAACCAGGACGCGGCTATCGCCCTCGGCGACATCCCGGTGTCGATGTCGAAGGCCACCTACGGCGACGACAACGGCGACGGCGTGCTGCCGTGGACTGCGGCGGCCCTGAAGGAGGCGGGCGCGAAGACGCCGCAACTGAACGACGAGAGCGACGGCATCCCGTACGAGAAGATCGCGGACTCCCAGCCCGACGTCATCCTCGGCGCCTACTCGGGCCTCACGAAGCAGGAGTACACGACGCTCAGCAAGATCGCGCCGACCGTGTCGTACCCGAAGGATGCCTGGGGCACGCCGTGGCGCCAGACCACTCTCATCGACGGCGAGGCGCTGGGCAAGAAGGCTCAGGCGAAGAAGCTGATCGACCAGACGGACGCGAAGATCGACTCCGCGGTGTCGAAGTACCCGCAGATCAAGGGCAAGACCGTCATGTACATCTGGGTCGACCCGAAGAACCTCGGCACTATCACGTACTACACGCCGAACGACGCGCGTGTGCGGTTCCTGAACGACCTTGGGCTGAAGAACGCGCCCTCGATCGAGAAGCTGTCCAAGGGCAGTTCGCAGTTCTTCGGCACGATCAGCAGCGAGGAGGCGGACACCCTGGATGCCGACATCGCCGTCATCTACGTGGACGACGGCGCCTCGTTCGACCTGATCAAGAACGATCCGCTGCTCAGCAAGATCCCCGCGGTGCAGCGCGGCTCGGTGGTCGAGTTGAGCAACACGACCGACATCATGGCGACGTCGGCGCCCTCCGTGCTGTCCATTCCATGGGTTCTGCCGAAGTTCGTGCCCGAGCTGGCGAAGGCCGCCGACAAGGCGCGGTAGGACGGATGCCCGCACTCAGCACACCACGACCGTAACGATGACGGCTTCACTGCACGAGACGAGCGCCGAGCTCCACAACGGCGCAAGCGTCGCCGGACGCACCGCGGCTCTCGCGGCCACGCCTGCCAGCGTCGACGCCAGGCCGGCGAGACGCCGCGCCGTCCGCATCGCGGGCATCGCGGCGTGCGTGCTCGCGCTGGTCGCGGCATCCGTCGCCTCGCTCGTGTTCGGCGTACGGGACGTGCCGCTGCAGGAGGTCTGGCAGGCGCTGACCGGGCCGCATGACGTGGCGCGTGATGGCATGAACGCGGCCGCGACGCTGAGCCGGGTGCCGACGACGCTTGCAGGCATCCTGGTCGGGGCCGCGCTCGGAATCGGCGGAGCACTCATGCAGGGCGTCACGCGCAACCCGCTGGCGGACCCCGGCCTGCTCGGCATCAACTCGGGCGCCGCTCTGTTCGTGGTGTTCGGCATGACGTTCCTGGGAGTCGGGAGCGCGATCGGCACCGTCTGGTTCGCGTTCGCCGGTGCGGCCGCCGCGGCGCTCGTCGTGTACGCGGTCGCGTCAGTCGGCAGGAAGGGCGCGACGCCACTCGGCCTGACCCTGGCGGGCGCTGCGGTCACGGCCGCCGCATCCTCGCTCACGCTCGGCGTGCTGCTCACGCACATCGACTCGCTCGACTCCTATCGGTTCTGGCAGATCGGCTCCATCTCCGCGCCGTCCTGGCCGACGATCGTGCTGCTCACGCCGTTCATCGTCGTCGGCGTGGTGCTGGCTCTGCTGCAGGGTCCGGCGCTGAACGCGCTCGCGCTGGGCGACGACCTTGCGCGCGGACTCGGCCACCGTGTGGGCCTGTCGCGCGTGCTGGCCGCTGTCGCCGTGGTGCTGCTGTGCGGCGCGGCCACCGCGATGGCGGGGCCGATCGCGTTCGTCGGCCTGGCCGTTCCGCACGCCGCTCGCCTGATCTTCGGCGCCGACTATCGGTGGGTGCTTCCGGCATCCGCTCTGCTCGGCGGCGTGCTGCTGCTCGTCGCCGACGTGATCGGCAGGCTGGTCGCTCGTCCGTCCACGATCGAGGTCGGCGTCGTCGTCGCCGTGATCGGCGCCCCCGTACTCATCGCGCTCGTGCGCCGTACGAAGGCGGCGGCGCTGTGAGCGTCGGAACGACGACCTCGCGGGTCTCCTCCGCGGAGACGCGAGCCGGGTACCCGCATGAGGCAGGCGCGCGCGATGCCGTCGTGGCGGGCATCCGTGCCGCACGCCGGTCCACGATGCGCCGCGATGTCGTCGTGGTTGTCGCGCTGAGCGTGGCCGCGCTCGCACTCGTCGTGCTCACGCTGTGCATCGGCGCCACCGTCACGCCGATCGGGGACGTGCTTCGGGTGCTGTTCGGCCAGAGCGTTCCCGGCGCCGGCTTCACGGTCGCCGAGCTGCGGCTACCGCGCGCGCTCGGCGGGCTGCTCGTCGGCCTCGCATTCGGGGCGGCCGGATGCCTGTTCCAGTCGGTGCTGCGCAACACGCTCGCGAGCCCCGACGTGATCGGCATCAGCTCCGGCGCAGGGCTCGCCGCCGTGGTGGCGATCGCCGTGCTCGGAACATCCGGGCTCATCGTCTCGGCAGCCGCACTCGCCGGGGCGTTGCTCACGGCCGGAGCGATCTTCGTGCTGGCGGCCGGGCGCTCCACCACGGGGTACCGGTTCGTGCTGATCGGCATCGCCGTCGGAACGGCCGCGCAGGCGGTGATCGGCTACGTCATCTCTCGCGCCGGCATCGCCGACGCGCAGCAGGCCATGGTGTGGCTCACCGGCAGCCTGAGCCGCAGCCTCTGGGACCAGCTGCCGCCGGTCGCGATCGCCATCGTCGTGCTGCTGCCCTTCGCGCTGCTCAGCGGCCGGGCGCTGGATGTTCTGCGCCTGGGCGACGACACGGCGACGGCGCTGGGCGCGAGGGCGGGCGGCGACCGCGTGCTGCTCATCCTGCTTGCGGTGGCGCTCATCGCGGTCGGCACGTCGTTGACCGGTCCTGTCGCGTTCGTGGCCTTCCTCGCAGCACCCATCGCCTCGCGGATGCTCCGCTCGAGCCGGCTTCTTCTGCCCGCCTCAGCGCTGATGGGCGCCGTCATCATGCTCGGCGGCGACTTCGTGGGCCAGCACCTCATCCCCGGGGTCGCACTCCCGGTCGGCGTGGTCACCGGCGCGATCGGCGCCCCTTACCTGCTCTGGCTGCTGGCGCGAGGCGGCCGTCGCAATGCATCCACCGGAGGAGTCTCGTGAGCACGCACACCCTCGTCGCCGACCACGTCACGCTCGCCTACGACGACCGCGTCGTCGTCGACGACCTCACACTCCGTCTGCCGGAAAGCGGCGTGACGATGATCGTGGGAGCGAACGGATGCGGCAAGTCGACGCTCCTGCGCGCGCTCGCTCGCCTGCTCGCTCCGAAGACGGGAGCTGTGCTGCTGGACGGTACGGACATCCGCCGCACGCCGACGAAGGCGGTCGCCCGCGTCGTCGGACTTCTGCCGCAGAGCCCGGTAGCACCGGAGGGCGTTACCGTCGCAGAGCTCGTCGGCCGCGGCCGCTACCCGCATCAGTCCTGGGCAAGGCCGTGGAGCACGGCCGATGACGATGCGGTCGCCGACGCGCTGGCCGCCACCGGCATCGCCGAGCTGGCGCAGCGCCGCGTGGACGAGCTCTCCGGCGGCCAGCGGCAGCGAGTCTGGATAGCGATGGCGCTCGCGCAGCAGCCGGACATCCTGCTGCTCGACGAGCCGACGACTTACCTGGACGTGGCGCACCAGATCGACGTGCTCGACCTGCTCACCGATCTCGCGCGCCGGGGCACAGCCGTCGTGGTGGTCATGCACGAGCTCAACCTCGCCACCCGCTACGCGGACCAGCTGATCGCGATGAAGGACGGCGCGATCGTCACCTCTGGGGCACCGAGCGAGGTCGTGACCAGCGAGCTGGTCAGGGACGTGTTCGGGCTCGATGCCGCGATCGTGGACGACCCGATTTCCGCGACGCCGCTAGTCGTGCCGATCGGAAGGCACCGTGTGGCTAAGGATGCCTCGATCGTCGCCGTAGGGGAGGTTATGCATGGCGTTCGCTGACACGGCGGTCGAGCCGCTCTTCCGGCTCTTCGACGTGACCGTGGTCGCCACGGAGCGGATCTCGCCCACGTTCGTTCGGGTCACGTTCGGCGGCGCAGCGCTCGACGACTTCGCCTGGGACGGCCTCGACCAGCGCATCAAGCTGCTGTTCCCGAATGCGCAGGGCGGATACCCGGCCATGCGCGCCAAGGACCCCTCCTGGTAT
>NZ_JBQCIE010000061.1:0-8119 GCF_051954055.1 Humibacter sp.
CACGCTGACCGCTGCGCTGCAGAAGGTCGTGGCGTCAGGACACAAGGGCATCACGTTCTCGGCGATCGGCACCGAGGAGGGCTCCTTCCAGTTCCTGCCCTGGTTCTGGGGTGCGGGCGCCAATCTGAAGAAGCTCGACTCATCGCAGGGCGTCGCCGCGCTGCAGCTCTGGACCGATTGGGTGAAGCAGGGCCTGGCACCGAACTCGGTGATCAACGACACGCAGACGACGAGCTGGCAGGAGTTCCAGACCGGCGACTTCGGCTTCTCCGAGAACGGCACGTGGCAGAAGGCCAGCGCCGCGCAGGCGGGCTACAAGGTGGTTCCGCTGCCGGGGAAGACGGCCGGCTCCGCGGCCCCGGCGCCCACCGGCGGTGAGTTCTTCACGATCCCGGTACAGAAGGACTCGTCGCGCTACAAGACGTCGGCCAAGATCGTCTCCTGCCTCACCAGCTCGACGAACGTCGTGAACACGGTCAACACCCTGAACTACATCGGCGCGACCAAGACGGTTCAGCAGAAGCAGTTGGCCGCTGACCCGACCCTCAAGCCGTGGGTGGATGCCGTACAGACGGCGAAGGCCAGGACCGGCGACAACCTCGGAACGAACTACCCGATCATCTCGCAGCAGATGTGGGGAGCCGTGCAGAACGCCCTGTCGGGTTCGCAGACGCCCAGCGACGCCATGAAGGCCGCGCAGACCGCGGCGGCGTCCAAGACGAAGTGACGACGGGCCCGAAAGACAAGAGATGCCAGTGATGCAGATGTCACCCGAGACAGCTGCACCCCCGATCGCGCGGGGAGCGGCCGAGAAGGTCGCTCTCCGCCCGAGCGGGGGGCAGCAGATCGACCGCCGCTCGAGCAGGGCGAAGGAGAGGAGGCGCGCGCAGCTGATCGCGTGGGCGTTCCTCACACCGGTGGTCGTCTACCTGCTCGTCTTCTACGCGTTCCCGCTTCTGCGGAACCTCGACATGAGCCTGCGGCGACTACTCGGTGCGCACGTTCGTCGACGGCAGCGCACCCTGGGTCTGGTTCAACAACTACGTCGCGGTGATCACCAGCCCCACCTTCGGGCCGGCGCTCCTGAACACCGCCGTTTTCACGCTCGTCTCGATCGTCTTCCAGTTCTCCATCGGACTGGCTTTGGCGGTCTTCTTCTACCGCAGCTTCCGGCTCTCTGGGGTGCTGCGCGCGCTGTTCCTCGTACCCTGGCTGCTGCCCCTGCTGGTGTCGGCATCCACCTGGTCCTGGATGCTCAACAGCGACTCCGGAGTCATCAACTCCTTCCTGAACGCCGTGGGCCTGCCCTCGGTGAACTGGCTCACGTCGCCGCACTGGGCGCTCGTCGCCGTGCTCATCGCGAACATCTGGATCGGCATCCCGTTCAACCTCGTCATCATGTACAGCGGTCTCCAGAACATCCCGGCGGATGTCTACGAGGCCGCCTCGATCGATGGCGCGAATGGCTGGCAGCGGTTCTGGCGCATCACGTTCCCGCTGCTTCGTCCCGTGTCGGCGATCACGATCCTGCTCGGCCTCGTGTACACGCTCAAGGTGTTCGACATCATCTGGATCATGACGCGAGGCGGGCCGGGCAGCTCGTCGACGACGTTCGCGATCTGGGCCTACCAGCTCGGCTTCGGCTCCACCCTGCCCGACTTCTCTCCGGCGGCCGCCGTGGGCAATCTGCTCATCGTCATCGCCGTCGTGTTCGGGCTCGTCTACATCCGCGTGCAGCGGCGAATGGATCTCTCATGAGCGTGCAGAAGTCGTGGTGGCGCATCCTACTCGGCGTCGTTTTCACCGCCCTCATGCTGTTCCCCGTCTACTGGATGATCAACGTCTCGCTGACCAAGACACAGGACATGCGCAAGTCGCCGCCGAACCTCCTGCCGATCGACCCCACCTTCGACGGGTACCGGCAGGTGTTCTCCGAGCAGTTCCCATTCCTGGCGGCGAGCCTTGTGATCGGCCTGGGAACCGTGGTGCTCACCGTGGCGCTTTCCGCGCCGGCCGCGTACTCACTCGCCAAGCTGCGACCCAAGGGCGGTGGCGCGCTCAGCTTCGTGCTGCTCATCGCTCAGATGATCCCGGCCGTCGTCATGGCCATGGGCTTCTACGTCATCTACCTCAACCTCGGGCTGCTCGACACCATCCCCGGGCTGATCCTGGCCGACTCGACCATCGCCGTGCCCTTCGGCGTGCTCATCTTCACCGCATTCATGAGCGGCATCCCCAACGAGCTGCTCGCGGCCGCGAAGATCGACGGCGCCGGGCACTGGCGCACGTTCATGTCGGTCGTGATGCCCGTGAGCAGAAACTCGATCGTCACCGTTTCGCTGTTCGCGTTCCTCTGGGCGTGGTCCGACTTCATCTTCGCCTCCACCGTGGACGGCGGTGGCGGGCTGCAGCCGATCACGATGGGCATCTACCGGTACATCGGCAACAACAACCAGCAATGGAACGCGATCATGGCGACCGCGGTCGTCGCATCCGTTCCCGCCGCGGTCCTCCTGATCGTGGCCCAACGTTACGTCGCCGCCGGAGTCACCGCCGGCGCAGTGAAGGACTGAACCGCCCCATGACCCAGCTCGACACAGTCCCGGCGCCCGCTGCGTTCCACGACGAAGACCACTTCGACGTGCGAGCCATCCCGTTCAGCCGGCGCGGCTCCTGGCTCGACCTCTCGCCGGTCGTCGGACTCCACCGTGTGGAACGCGACATCCACCTGGTCTCGCACACCACCGGCATGCACGCCGTGCTGCGACTCGTGCCCACCGCGGCCAGCGCTCAGGCGGATGCCACGACCATCACAACGCCGTCCGTCCTGCGCTGGGAGTCCCCGGCTGGAGCCGTCGAGGCCGTCTTCGAGACGACGGATGTCATCCGTTTCCGCGGACGCGGCCTCGGGATGCGGTTCACGGAGGCGGCGGACGAGCTCACGCCGTTCAGCGGCATGTACCTGTTCGCCGACCCGATCGACGGGTCGCCTGTCTACACCTCCTACGAGACGGGCCGGCGCTATCGCATCACCGTCATCGCGGGCGAGGTGCGGGTCGTGGGCGCAGAGTCGCTCGGCAGCGCGGATCGCTGGGTCGAAGCCGTCGGACCGGATGGATGGGAACTCGTCGTCGAAGAGCTGGAGACGGCGCGCGAGCCGTACCGAACCCGCACCACATTCGACGATGCGCGTGAGTCGGTGCGCGACGAGTTCGAGGCATTCCTCGACACCGTTGCTCCGTGGCGCAGCGACGACGTGCCTGCCGCAGATGCCGCCGCGTACGTGCTGTGGTCGGCGACAGTGCGACCGGAGGGCTTCCTCGATCGCGAGGGCGTGCTCATGTCGAAGCACTGGATGGACAAGGTGTGGAGCTGGGACCACTGCTTCAATGCCCTCGCGCTCGCCGATGGGCAGCCGAAGCTCGCCTTCGACCAGTTCATGCTGCCGTTCGACCACCAGACCGATGCGGGCGCGCTTCCCGACTCGGTGACGCACTCGGAGGCGCTCTACAACTACGTGAAACCGCCGATCCACGGTTGGGCGTTCACCGCGCTCCGCCGTGCTCTGCCGGCGTCGCTGGTGGATCCGCAGCTGCCGGAGATCTACCGCCGCCTCGCGGCGTGGAGCCGATTCTGGCTCGACCACCGACGGGTGCCAGGGCACGCCGTGCCCCACTACCAGCACGGCAACGACAGCGGGTGGGACAACGCCACGACGTTCGACCGTGATCGCGTGATCGAGTCCCCCGATCTCGCCGCATTCCTTCTTATTCAGCTCGGCGTTCTGCGTGGCCTCGCGGTCGAGCTGGGGAACGAGACGGATGCTTCGGCATGGGCGAGCGCGGAAGCGGAGGTGCGCGAAGGTCTCGCGACGCTCTGGCGCGGCGACGGATACGTGGCGGTCGCCGCATCCGATGGCCGGGAGGCCAAGCGACGCAGCCTGCTGACGCTGCTCCCGATCGTGCTCGGCGAGGCGCTGGAAGCGGAGACGGCGGACGTGCTGGCCGACGACATCCGCACGCACCTGACCGAGTGGGGGCTCGCCACCGAACCGATCGACTCGCAGGACTACGAGTCCGACGGCTACTGGCGAGGACCGATCTGGGCGCCGTCGACGGTTCTGGTCGAAGACGGCCTCCGCCGGGCCGGGCAGACCGCGCTGGCGGACGCGGTTCGCGAGCGCTTCCTGCGTCTGTGCGAGAAGTCGGGGTTCGCCGAGAACTTCGACGCGGTCACCGGCGAAGGCTTGCGTGATCGCGCCTACACGTGGACGGCATCCGCGTATCTGCTGTTCGCGCGGTCGTACGTGGAGCAGCCGTAACAGAACGTCTCGGGCACGCCCGAGAACACAGCAGATGGGCCCCGGATCCGTGCCCGGGGCCCATCGTCGTGTCGACTTTGCTCAGCGGTCCGCCGGCGTGAACAGCGCCTCGATCGGCTTCTCGAAGAGCCGTGAGATGCGGAACGCCAGGGGGAGTGACGGATCGTACTTGCCGGTTTCGAGCGCGACGACCGTCTGGCGTGAGACATCCAGGCGCTCGGCAAGCGCCGCCTGCGTCCAGCCGCGGCCCTCGCGCTCGGCACGGATGAGGTTCTCCATCAGGCTGTGGGTGCGCGGACGAGCAGGTTCGTGACCTCCCACGACACGAGCCCGACGAGGGCGACGAGCCACCCGCTCGTGGGGACGGCGATTCCGGCAGAGCTGAGCGTGCCGAGCGTGAGCGCGGTGACCATCGACAACGTGAACCCGACCGCGAGCCCGGGGAAGAAGAGCTTCACCTGGTACTCGTCCATCTGCCGCGCGCGGAGCACCATGACGATCACGATCCACACAATCGGCAGCAGCGGCAGGACGGCGAGCACCCACCGGAAAGGACCGCTGTCGCGACCCCACAGCGCAAGGGCGAGGTTCGCGAGCACGAGGCATCCGATGCCTATCCAGATCCGTACCCGGAAGGTGCGCCGGCGGCGCAGCTCGATCGACGACTCTCCGCCGGTGTCAAGGTCGCTTGTCATGCTCCGACTGTACGGCGGTGGCGGAAGCGTGTCAAGCATCCTTTACATGGGCGGTTTCCCATCACCGCGTAGCGCGGTTCAGGAGGCGGGGTAGACCGTCCAATCGGACTGCTCGAACGGCTCGGACACCTCCGAGCCGTCCAGCTCGAACAATGCCATGTCGTCGCCGATCAGGTGCAGGAACCTGCCCTGCCGGCGGTCGTCGCCGCTCCGGAGTTCGTAGCGCCGCCCCGCGGTGAGCGTGGACCAGTCGTCGATCTGCTGGGGCGCGTCATCCGCCCGCGTTTCGTTCTCCGCCATAACGGAAGGGTAGGCCGTGTTCGCCGTTCACGGCGGGCGCTATCGTTCGAAGCATGGCTGACTCTGTGAGCGTTCACCACGTCGTGACCGAAGCAGACACCGCGGTGGCGATGGGCAGCGGGGACGTGCCCGTGCTCGCGACGCCGCGCCTGATCGCGTGGCTCGAGGCTGCGACGGTGCAGAGCGCAGCCTCGCTCCTGGACGCCGGGCAGACGACGGTGGGCACGAGCATCCGGGTCGATCACCGACGCGCCACAGCGCTGGACGCGGGCGTGACGGCCGAGGCGGCGACGCCCGCACGCTCGGAGGGGAGACGTCTCACGTTCGCCGTGCGCGTGGTGGACGACGAAGGCGAGGTCGTCGCATCCGGCGAGATCGACCGGGTGATCGTCGATCGGGAGCGCTTCCTCGCCTCCGTGACCACGGCGGACTGAGCCGACCGAACCGATCGCCGATCGACTCCGCCAAGGCGTTGACCCCCGGGAGGGTCTGGGCTAGACCGAACCCATGGGAAGACTGAACAGAACCGCTCATCGTCTGACCAGCGCGATCGAGGAGGCCAGCGCGCTCGACGCGGTCGCCGATCCCCTCTCGGGGCTCGTGCTCAAGGTGACGAAACGCAAGGCGATCAAGAACCTGCTCTCGGGAACGTGGCTCGGGCACACGTTGCACCCGATGCTGACGGACGTGCCGATCGGCTTCTGGAGCGCGGCGATGCTACTGGATGTCACGGCAGGCGAACGGGGAGCGCGCGCGGCAAGACGAATGGTCGGGCTGGGAGTCCTCGGGGCGATACCGACCGCGATCGCCGGGGCATCCGACTGGGCGGACACGCACGGTCCGACGAAGCGGGTCGGCCTCGTGCACGCACTCCTGAACGACGTGGCGCTGACGCTCCAGATCGTCTCGTGGCTTTCTCGGCGAGGTGGCAACAGGGGGCGCGGAATCGGGTTGAGCCTGGCGGCTTCCGGACTCATGGTGGTCTCCGCCTACCTCGGCGGGCACCTCTCGCTCGTGCGTGGCGTGGGCATCAACCACACCGCCTTCCAGGGCCCTGCGTTCCGGGAGGCGGCGGCCAAGTGGACCGATGTCGCGGCGGAGACGGATGTGACGGAGGGCAAGCCACTGCGCGTCACCGCCGACGGTGTTCCCGTGATGCTGGTCAAGCAGGACGGGGTCGTGCGGGCGCTGTCCGCAACGTGCACGCATGCCGGAGGTCCGCTCGATGAGGGAACACTGGTCGATGGATGCGTGCAATGTCCGTGGCACGGCAGCGAGTTCCGGCTGGACGACGGCACCGTGGAGCGCGGCCCGGCCTCCGTTCCCGAACCGGTGTGGGAAGTGCGGGTGGCCGGCGGCCGCGTCTCGGTGCGGTCGCGCGCGACCGCCTGAGCTCACGCGAATCCGGTCAGCACCTGCTGCAGTACGGTCGCCTCGCTGATGTCGTCTCGCTTGGATGCCGTGAGCAGGGTCACCGTTCCCTCGTGCGCGAGCTTGCGGAGTGAATCGAGCGCCTCGACGTGCTCCTGGTCGTCGAGCTCGGCGCGGTACCGCTTGGCGAACTCGCCTAACTTGGCCGGGTCGTGCCCGTACCACTCACGCAGCAGCGGCGACGGCGCGACGTCTATGCACCACTCGAAGAGCTCCGCGCGCACCTTGCTCATGCCACGCGGCCATAGCCGGTCGACGAGCACTCGCTTGCCGTCGTCGGGCTCCGGGGGATCGTAGATCCGGCGCACGCGAACCTTCGAACCGGCACCCGGGGTTGCTTTCTGGTCTGGACTGGCCACATCGCCAAGATACGTCGGAATGGCTGCCTGGCGAGCCGACGCCGATCGGCATAGCGTCGAAAGCAAGGCAAACAGTGCGGCATAACCCGGCGCTTCATCGAAGAGCGAGCACACGGCGACTTGGGGTGGATCGCAATGACCGAAGACCTGATCCGTGACATCGGGGAGCGCAGACGAAATCGAAGGGAGTGGAACATGTTCGGCGAGAAGCACCGTGAACAAGAGGTAGCGGCCGAGGCTCAGCAGGAGGAGCAGGAAGCTATGGAGGCGACCGAGACCGACGACTCCTCCGTCGACCCGAACGAGACCCTCGAGGCACAGGAGGAGCCCGAGGCCTGAGACCTACTCCGCTGGCACCACTCGGAGCGCGGTCGGCGTGACCGACACCGGGTCGCCCGGCTCAGGCATCCTTCCGTCCGTCGATGCGAGTGCCGCGGCGAGCGACAGCTCAGCGATGAGACCGGCCTCGGTCTCGAGGCGGAGCGTCCCGGCGCGAGCAGACACCGAACGGATGCTTGTGCGCACGGCTCCTGCGTTCCTCGAGACAACGACGTCGCGCGGTGCGACGATCCCGAACGCCGGGGAGCCCTCGGCGATCGGGACATCCGCGACACCGCTCAGCGCGGTGCCAACCACCTGCAGTGAGCCGTCCCGCCAGGTGCCGGGCACGACGCAGAAGCCGGCGAGCCGGGCAGCGAACGGATGCCGCGGCTTCGTCGCGAGTTCGTGCGGCGATCCGCTGTCGACCACGCGGCCGTGATCGAGCACCAGGCATGACTCGGCCCAGGGGAAGGCATCCGAGAGCTCGTGTGTCACGAGCACGCTGGTGGTGCCGGTGCGCGTGAGCTCCTCGGACAACAGCCGACGCACGGCGGGCGCGCTCTCGGCGTCGAGCGCGGAGAACGGCTCGTCGAGCAGGATCACTCGCGGATCGGCGGCGAACGCCCGTGCCACCGCGACCCGCTGCTGTTGACCGCCGGACAGCTCGTGCGGGCGGGCATCCGCTCGATGGG
>NZ_JBQCIE010000062.1:0-7917 GCF_051954055.1 Humibacter sp.
AGCGTGCCGACGCCGCGCTGGCGCAGTGCCTTCTTGAGGTCCTTCTCGGCGTAGGGCAGCGTCTCCAGGATGCGGAAACCGGCGGCGAAGGGCGTCGCCACCGGCACGTCGGCGGTGATGTACGCGATCTGCTCGGACAGCATCCACCCGTCGATGCTGCGAGCGAGGTCGCCGATCAGGCGGGCACTGATCACTGCGCCGTCCGGCTCGTAGAGGTACTCGCCGAGCGGACCGGCCTCCACGTCCTCGCTGTCGGCGTCGGCCGTGAGCTCGTCCGCCGCGTCCCCGCGGAGCACGAGCGCCGCCCGGTGGATGCCGGGCCGGGCCAACGCGCCGAACCACAGGCCGAGTTCGACCACCTGGCCGTCGACCGAGACCCATTGCGCCTCCGCGGTGGACGGGATCAGGTCGCGGTCGAACCCGGGTCCGAGCTTGAGACCGACCGACCGGCCGGTGGCCAGCTCGTAGGCGAAGCCGAGCGACGGCGTGTAGTCGTCCGGATCGGTCAGACGCTCGGTCTGGGTGTGGCCGGCGGTACGTCGGGCGGGGTCGAGGAAGACTCCGTCGATCCCGCGCAGGTCGACGTCCTCCGCACGCTTCTGCTCGACCACGGCCGTGGGGAACGGGGCGAGGTTGAAGGACGCGATGGCCGCGGTCACCTCGTCGGCGTCGACGGCCATGACCTCGAGGTCGAGCGCAGCCATGGCCATCGCGTCGCCGCCGATGCCGCAGCCGAGATCCGCCACCCGAGTGAGGCCGGCGCGGTCGAACCGTGCCGCGTGGTGCGCGGCCACCTGCAGACGCGTCGCCTGCTCGAGCCCGGCTTCGGTGAACAGCATGCGCGAGGCGAACGGGCCGAACTTCGCGGCGGCCTTGCCGCGCAGCTTGGACTGCGTGAGCACGGTCGCCACCAGGCCGGGCGGATGCCCTTGGCTGCGCAGCGCGCTCACCATGCGCACCACGTCTGCCGCGCTTTCGTACGGCGGCAGCGAGTCGAGCAGGCGCAGCCCCTCGGGGCTCAACAGTTCGACCAGTTCCGCGCGTTCCACTGCGACAACCTATCGCGGCTGCGCTCGCGGCGAGGGCTGTACCGGCTGCACCGCCCCGCCGCCGACATCCTCACCGAGACTACGTGTATGCGCTGACACTGGGCGCATGGCACCAGGTCTCGACGCATACACGTAGTCTCACTTCGACGAGAGCGACCCGCGGGTGCGTCGGTGTTCGCGATCGAATTGACCTCAACAATGGTTGAGGTCCTAGGCTCGAGGTGCGGAGGGCGGCACGGGCGTTGCATCGAGCGCCACTCTGGGCAACCGCCCGAGGATGCCCGCGCCTCCCTCCGCCCCTGACGCGGAAGTCTCAGCCCCAGAACCCGAAGACGCGAATCCCACGGATGACAGCAACAGAACCCCTCATCACAGCCACACCGACCCAGGCGACGCCCGAAGCGTTCAAGGATGCCTTCCGCCTGCATCCCGCGGGCATCGCCCTCATCACCGCCCTCACCCCGGAAGGCCCCGTCGGGCTCACCGCCTCGAGCGTCGCATCCGTGAGCGCCGATCCGCCGGCCCTCGCGTTCTCGGTGACGCGTGCGACCGGCAGTGCCGGGGGCATCCTGTCGGCTCCCACGCACCTGGTGCATCTGCTCGACGCGCAGCACATCGGGCTGGCTGAGGTGTTCGCGCACTCCGGCACGGAGCGCTTCACCCCGGAGCAGGGCTGGTCTGCGCTGCCCACCGGCGAGCCGCATCTGCCGGACGCGCGCGTTGCCCTGCGGTGCCGCATCCTCCAGGCGACGCCCGTCGGGTCATCGGTGCTCGTGCTCGCCGAGGTGCTCGAGATCCACCCGGGCGAGGCGAGCGAGCCCGTCGCGTACGTCGACCGCGCCTTCCGGTCGCTCGGCGATCGGTCGTGAGCCGCTCGCAGGACGGAGACGGGCGTCCGCTGCTTGCACTCACGTTGCACGAGTGCCAACCCTGCGCCTACACTGCTCATTAGCACTCTCACTGTCAGTGTGCTAACTACGTCTTCAGTACAAAGTACAGAAAGAGGTCAACCGTGTCGGTCTCCATCAAGCCGCTCGAGGATCGCATCGTTATCAAGCAGGTCGAGGCTGAGCAGACCACTGCGTCCGGCCTGGTCATCCCGGACACCGCCAAGGAGAAGCCGCAGGAGGGCGAGGTCATCGCCGTCGGACCCGGCCGTATCGACGACAACGGCAACCGCGTCCCGCTCGACGTCAACGTCGGCGACAAGGTGCTCTACTCCAAGTACGGCGGAACCGAGGTGAAGTTCGGCGGCGACGAGTTCCTGGTGCTGTCGGCTCGCGACGTGCTGGCCGTCATCGAGCGCTGACGCTCACGCCATTGCGGTAGCTCCGCAGGGTTTCGAAGGGGTCTGGATGCCTGGCATCCGGGCCCCTTCTGCGTCTGACCTCCGGTGAGGCGTGATGGTCGGACGCTCGACCTACGATTGTGCGGTGTCCGAATCCGCGGGGAACGACCCCGCACCGCCCGCAGCAGTGACCGCACCATCCCGACCGGGACGCGGCATCGTTTACGCCGTCTCCGCGTACTTCATCTGGGGATTCCTCCCCATCTACTTCATCGCGCTCGCGCCGACCGGTCCGTTCGAGATCGTGGCCTGGCGCGTCGTGTTCTCTCTCGTGTTCTGTGCGATCGCGATCGTCGTCACGCGGGCGTGGCGGGCGTTCGCGGCCATCCTGAGACGTCCGCGCATCGTGCTCATCATGGGCGCGGCCGGTGCGCTCATCTACGTGAACTGGCAGACGTACGTGTACGCGACGACGTCGGGGCAGGTGGTCGAGGCATCCCTCGGCTACTTCATCAACCCGATCGTCACCGTTCTGCTCGGTGTGATCGTGCTGCGCGAGCACCTGCGGATCACGCAGTGGATCGCCATCGGCATCTCGGTCGTCGCCGTCGTCGTGCTCACCGTCGGATACGGCCGGCTGCCGTGGATCGCGCTCCTCCTGGCGTTCTCGTTCGGCCTGTACGGCCTGGTCAAGAAGCAGGTCGGACGCAACGTGGATGCCCTCAGCGGGCTCACGCTCGAGACCGCGTGGCTCACGCCGGTCGCCATCGTGCAGCTCATCGTCGTCGGCGTGACGACGGGCATCACTTTCGGACACGTGAGTGTGCTGCACGCCGTCGGCGTCGTCGGCGTCGGCGTGATCACGGCGGTGCCGTTGCTGTTCTTCGCGGCGGCGTCGCGCAGGCTCCCGCTCATCGTGATGGGGTTCATCCAGTACTTCACGCCGATCCTGCAGCTCATCGTGGGCGTCGTGCTCCTGCACGAGGCGATGTCGCTGGAGCGCTGGATCGGGTTCGCGCTGGTCTGGGTCGCGCTCGTCGTGCTCACGGTCGACATGGTGCTGGCCGTGCGACGCGATCGACGGGCGGCGGCAGCGGATGCGACGCGACGTGCGGCCGCGACGGAAGCGGCGCCGACCGACCCGCTCCCCGAGTAGGGCCGGCCGCAGCAGGATTCTGGGCCGATCGTCGGGCGTAGAGCGCATAGTGGATGCATGTCGATCGGCGCGCTGCTGCTCGTCAGCGCTGCACTCGGTACGAGCTTCGCCGAGTCGTATGCGCTCGCTCTCTACCGGCGCGCCGTGCGCGGTTCGCGGGAACGGTACGTGTGGCGCAGCCGCTACATGGTGCTCGCGTTCCTGGTCGCCCTGATCTCGGTGGCCATCGCCGTGCTCGACGTGATGCAGGGAGACACGTTCTTCGCGGCGCTCTGGCTGGCGATCGCAGCGATGCGGGTCGTCGTGCTCGTTCTGAACCGCGACAAGGACGACGACGACTGGTTCAAGCGCACCGGCCGGCGCATCCGTTCCGGCGTACGCAAGCTGGCCGCCGCGCTGCGTCCGAGCCCGGGAGTCGGGGTACCGGTTCCCGCGTGAGTCCGGCCGCAGATCGATCGACCTGAGCGGCCGCACAGGTGCGTGGAACCGGCCACAGGCATCCGGAATGCTGCGCCTGCGCGCGGCGTTAACATGGAACATCCGCGCTCAGGACCCTCCAGCGAAGTCCGTGGCTACCTCCATGCGAGCCGGATGTGACGAGCACGACTCGACGAGCAGACGACGAGAACAGGGGAGAGATGGACCAGGCGGACCCGTTCGGATTCATGGGACTGACGTACGACGACGTGATGCTCCTGCCGGGGCACACGGATGTGATTCCGAGTGAGGCCGATACGTCCTCGCGCCTGACCAAGCGCATCAGCGTGGCCACCCCTCTGCTCTCCAGTGCCATGGACACCGTGACCGAGTCGCGCATGGCCGTCGCGATGGCCAGGCAGGGCGGTCTCGGTGTGCTGCACCGCAACCTCTCCATCCAGGACCAGGCGGCATTCGTCGACAAGGTGAAGCGCAGCGAGTCCGGCATGGTGAGCAACCCGGTGACGACCACGCCCGACGCGACGGTCGAAGAAGTGGATGCCCTGTGCGGCCAGTACCGCGTCTCGGGCCTGCCCGTCGTCGAGGGCGACGGCACGCTCGTCGGCATCGTCACCAACCGCGACATGCGCTTCGTCTCCCCGTTCGAGAAGGCGTCGACCCTCGTGCGCGACGTCATGACGAAGATGCCGCTGATCACCGCTCCGGTCGGAATCGACCCCGACTCGGCGATCGCGATCTTCGCGCAGCACAAGATCGAGAAGCTTCCGTTGGTGGATGCCGACGGCAAGCTGCGCGGGCTCATCACCGTCAAGGACTTCGACAAGAGCGAGAAGTATCCGAACGCGACGAAGGATTCCGAGGGGCGGCTGCGCGTCGGTGCGGCGATCGGCTTCTTCGGCGACGCCTGGGACCGGGCGATGGCCCTGGTCGACGCGGGCGTCGACGTGATCGTGGTCGACACCGCCAACGGCGACAGCAAGGGCGTGCTGGAGATCATCCACCGCCTCAAGCGCGACCCGCGCTCGGCGCACGTGGAGGTGATCGGCGGCAACGTCGCCACGCGCACGGGCGCGCAGGCACTGGTGGATGCCGGTGCCGACGCGATCAAGGTCGGCGTCGGCCCAGGCTCCATCTGCACCACCCGAGTCGTCGCCGGCGTGGGCGTTCCGCAGATCACGGCCGTGTACGAGGCATCCCTTGCCGCGCGCCCCGCTGGCGTGCCGGTCATCGCGGACGGCGGCCTCCAGTACTCCGGCGACATCGCGAAGGCGCTCGTCGCCGGTGCCGACACCGTCATGCTCGGTTCGCTGCTGGCCGGATGCGACGAGAGCCCTGGCGATCTCGTGTTCGTCAACGGCAAGCAGTACAAGAACTACCGCGGCATGGGCTCCCTCGGCGCGCTGCAGACGCGGGGCAAGAAGACGTCGTACTCGCGCGACCGCTACTTCCAGGCGGACGTCCCCAGCGACGACCAGCTGATCCCCGAGGGCATCGAGGGCCGGGTCGCCTACCGCGGGCCGCTCGCCTCGGTCGCTTACCAGCTCACCGGGGGCCTTCGGCAGTCGATGTTCTACGTCGGCGCCCGCACCATCCCGGAGCTCAAGGAGCGCGGCAGGTTCGTGCGCATCACGCCGGCCGGCCTGAAGGAGTCGCATCCGCACGACATCCAGATGGTCGTCGAGGCGCCGAACTACACCCGCTGATACGCCGTCGGCTCGAGGTCCGTCCGCCGGTTCCGCAAGGCACCGTGGCGGCCAGGCCACCGGACGGGTTCCAGCCAGGCCACCGCCCGGTTCCAGACCGGCCACCGCCGTCAACAGGACAGATCACGCTCTCCTGCCGAGAGCAGGTCGGCTTGGCATGTTTTGGGGCGGATGTCATGTCGAGCCGTGCGCTTGTGCCGCGGCGGCGTTTGACCGGGCCGGGCCGCTCTGCGAGAATTACTGTCCGAACGGTCGGTAACTAAAGGCGGCCGTGCAGACCTGGCTGTGGCAGTTCTGGCGCGATGAAGGGCGGGAGCGGATGACCGACGCTCGGACTACGCGCATCGAGCGCGGCGACGACCGCATCGTGGTCACGCTCGACCGGCCGCAGACCCGCAACGCGATCGACCAGCGCATGGTCGACGAGTTGCACGAGGTGTGCGCCGAGCTGGAAGTCGAGCCGCGCATCCTCATCCTGGCTGGCGGCGACGGTGTGTTCGCTTCGGGGGCGGACATCGCGGAGCTGCGCAAGCGCACCGCGCAGGATGCCCTCGCCGGCATCAATACGCGGCTCTTCATGCGCATCGCCCGGCTGCCGATGCCGGTGATCGCAGCGGTCGACGGCTGGGCGCTCGGCGGAGGGGCGGAGCTGGCGTATGCAGCGGATTTCCGCATCGGCACACCGCGCACCGTGTTCGGCAACCCCGAGACCAGCCTCGGAATCATCGCGGCGGCGGGCGCGACCTGGCGACTCCGTGAACTCGTCGGCGAGCCGCTCGCGAAGCAGGTGCTGCTGGCCGGCCGTCGACTCGACGCCGAGGAGTCGCTGCGTGCCGGCCTGCTCGGCGAGGTCGTCGAGCCGTCCGAATTGTTCGCGGCGGCGCACCGGCTGGCCGATCGCATAGCGTCGATGGATGCCGCGGCCACGATCGCGACGAAGGCGGTGTTCGCAGCGGCGGCAGACGAGCATCCCGATGCCGAGCTGCGCGAGCAGGCCGTGCTCTTCGAGTCGCCGGAGAAGCACAGACGGATGACCGAGTTCCTGGAACGCAGACAGCGCAAGGCCGCGACGGACGGGGCTGCACGATGACGGCGACCCTGCCGCGGGCGGTTGGCGTGCTGGGCGGCGGAACCATGGGCGCCGGCATCGCGCACGCCTTCCTCGTCTCCGGATGCCTCGTGCACGTGGTCGAGCGCGACGACGAGCAGTGCGAGGCGGCATGCGCTCGGGTGCTGCGGGCCGTGCGGGCCAGCGTCGAGCGCGGAACGACGGACGAGAGCGTCGAGGCGTTGAGCGAACGGCTATCGGTGGGCACGACCGACGAGGCGTTTGCGGAGTGCGGGCTCGTGATCGAGGCGGTGCCCGAGCAGTTCGAGCTCAAGGTCCACTCGCTGGGGCGGATCGCCCGCTCTGCGCCGGGCGCCGTCATCGCGAGCAACACGTCGTCGATCTCGATCGACGACCTCGCCGCAAGCCTGCCGGACCCCGAGCGGTTCCTCGGTCTGCACTTCTTCAACCCCGTTCCGGCGTCGAAGCTCGTCGAAGTCGTGCGCGGCGCCGCGACGTCCGACGAGACGCTGCACGCGGCGCAGGCCTGGGTCGCCGCGATCGGCAAGACCGCAGTGACCGTGGCGGATGCGCCGGGCTTCGCCTCCAGCAGGCTGGGCGTCGCGCTCGGGCTGGAGGCGATCCGGATGCTCGAGGAGGGCGTGGCCAGCGCCGAGGACATCGACCGGGCGATGGAGCTGGGCTACCGGTATCCGGTCGGCCCGCTTCGCCTCACCGACATCGTCGGGCTGGATGTGCGGCTCGGCATCGCCGAGTACCTTCACGTTCGGCTCGGCGCCAGGTTCGAGCCACCGCAGCTCCTGCGCGACAAGGTGGCCGCCGGTGAGCTCGGCCGCAAGACGGGCCGTGGCTTCTTCGAGTGGGACGCGTCGTGATCGCTAGGCGTCGACGATGAGATTCGTGATGCGTGCGGTGCAGAGCAAGCGGCCGTCCTCGTCGGTGACCGTGACGGCGTGCGAGGTCACCCGTCGGGGGGGGCGGTGGGGCACCGGCCCACCCCCGAAAAAAACACAACACGCACAAACGATGAGGAAGGAAGTGATGTAAAAACCACACCCCCCCAATAAAGGGGCCCCCAGGTTGTGCGGGGGTTGTGCATAAAATCACCCCCCCTCACCAGTGCTATGCGTTTTGGGTTCTCTTTTGGGGTGGGGGTGGGGCTACACCCGGGCCCCGACGGGTGACCTCGCACGCCGTCACGGTCACCGACGAGG